>DASPRM010000046.1 GCA_035624455.1 Terriglobales bacterium | reverse complement strand
CGTTGCCAGGAAGTTCCGCCGGCAAGGTCTGACAGTGGAGTTACTCAGAGCTGCCGTTGAGTATGCCCGCAAGCAAGGCGCGCACATCGTCGAGGGCTACCCGGTTGATCCCAGGCAGAAACCGGTCGCAGATGCGTTTGTCTATCACGGCCTGGCTTCGGCTTTTCGTAAGGCAGGATTCAGGGAGGTGGCGCGACGGTCAGAGACGAGGCCAATTATGCGCTACGTGATTGGGAAGAACCAAAAACAGTAATTGGTGAATTGGAAATCGAACTACCCTCCCAACCCTTCTCTACTGGAGGTCGACAGAGCGAGGCTGGTGGAGATAGAGCGGGTTGAACGGGCACCCTCAACAGCATCGCAATTCCGCCTAGATCACCACCGCTTCTTTATATTCCCCGAACACCTTGCGCAGCGTGTCGGAGATCTCTCCTACCGTTGCGTAGTTCTCCACGGCACGAAGGATGTGCGGCAGGAGATTTTCGCCGCTGCGTGCCGCTTCCTCAACGGCAGTGAGTGATTGTTTCCACGGACCCACATCGCGCCTGGCTCGCAGGGCGCGGACTCGTTCCACCTGGCTTCGCTCCAGCGATTCATCGATGCGCAGGATCGGCACGGGTATTTCTTCCTCCAGGCGAAAGCGATTTACCCCCACCACCACCTGCTCCAGGTGTTCCACCGATTGCTGGTAGTCATAAGATGCGTTTTGAATTTCCTGCTGCACGAAGCCGCGTTCGATGGCTTTCAACATCCCGCCCAAAGCATCGATTTTCTTCAAGTATTCGTCGGCTCGCTTTTCGATCTCGTTGGTGAGCGACTCGACATAGTACGAACCAGCCAGAGGATCGATGGTCTGCGTGACCCCCGATTCATAAGCAATGATCTGCTGGGTGCGCAGCGCGATCCTGGCGGCTTGCTCCGTAGGCAGCGCCAGAGCTTCGTCAAACGAATTAGTGTGCAATGACTGCGTCCCGCCCAGCACCGCAGACAACGCCTGGAGCGCGGTGCGCACGATGTTGTTCTCCGGCTGCTGCGCGGTCAGAGAGGAACCGGCGGTCTGGGTGTGGAACCGAAGCATCCCCGATTTGGGATTTCTGGCGCCGAAATGCTCTCGCATAATTCGTGCCCACATCCGGCGTGCCGCCCGAAACTTCGCTACCTCCTCCAGGAAATTGCTGAAGGAAGCGAAAAAGAACGAAAGCCGCGGAGCGAATGTGTCCACGTCCAAACCCGCATCAATCGCCGCCTGCACGTAAGTCATCCCATCTGCCAGCGTGAACGCAACCTCCTGCACCGCAGTGCAGCCGGCCTCGCGCATGTGATATCCGGAGATCGAAATCGTATTCCACTCCGGAACCTGAGTATTGCAATAGGCGAAGATATCGGTAACGATGCGCATCGCCTGCTTCGGAGGATAGATATAAGTTCCGCGGGCAATGTATTCCTTCAGAATGTCGTTCTGCACCGTGCCCGAGAGCTTGCGCACGTCGCTCCCCTGCCGCCGCGCCACCGCAATGTAGAGAGCGAGCAGGATCGCTGCCGTGGCGTTAATGGTCATCGAGGTGGAAATCTTCTCCAGCTTGATGCCATCAAACAGGCGCTCCATATCTGCGATGGAATCGATGGCAACGCCGACTTTGCCTACCTCACCCGCTGCCAGCGGACTGTCGGAGTCCAGCCCGATCTGTGTGGGCAGATCGAAAGCGATCGAGAGCCCCGTAGTGCCTGCTGCCAGAAGGTACTTGTAGCGTGTGTTGGATTCCTCGGCGTCGCCCATGCCGGCATACTGCCGCATCGTCCACAGGCGTCCGCGATACATCGTGGGCTGCGGGCCACGGGTGAAGGGATACTGGCCGGGATATCCCAGCTCACGGTTATAGTCCCAACCTGCCAGATCGACGGGCGTGTACAGGGGTTTGACTTCGATCTGGGATGTGGTTTTGACTTCGGGAAGCTCTGCTGGTTTAGTCGGTTGCTTGGCTTTGACGTCGAGTGCGGGATCAGTCTTTACTCGTTCCGTCACGGTTCGACCTCGTAGATGATCTCCGCCCGGCCCGCGCAAATGCGCTGATGGCAAAATAGCCGAATACCAGAGCGAACACGCCTACCAACGCCACCTTACCCGGTCCGATCTTCCCCTCCGCATAGACCCGGTATTCGCGATAGCAGGCAATGGCTCCGATCAGCGCGAACATGAAGAAGAATACACCCGTCAGCTGGTGCCAGAGAACTCCCAGCACGCGGCCAAGCGAACGAAAAAAAGCGCTGCCGCCCTCGTAGCCAGCCCGCAGCCAGCGGTTTTGCTGCGCGCGTCTTCCCACCACACGGCCTACGGCTCGGTATTTGCGTTGCGTGGAGAGCTCCGCCATCTTGGAAATTCTAGCAGCCGGCTAAGCACCCCACCCGGGACAAGTACGACGTGAGACCGCATGGACTGAAGCGAGTATCTTCTTACCGGCCCAAAATTGACGTAAGCCCTTTCGCTAACCCTAACGGTTAGCTCCTTCGGGGTATTACCAAAGGCTGACTCCGGGCCTATGCTCTTGGCCAAATTTCGTTTCCGGTTTTGCATGGCCGGACACGTCAAGGAGGATTCTCACAATGCGTAAGGCCATTTTGCTAGCGGCCATGGCGATGGTAATCCTCGGCCTGTCGTCGGTGACGTCAGCTCAGCTGACTGATGTTTACTGGGTAAACTACTTCTCCAATCGCTACTCTCCAACACCCGCACTCCTGGCGGTCAACATTTACGACCAGACGGTGCGAGTCATCAACCCAGGAGAACAGGGCACGCCGCTGAGCGCCAAACACGGTACGGTCTGCGCCGACTTGTACGTATTCGATTCGAACCAGGAAATGAGCGAATGCTGCTCGTGCCCGATTACCGCCAACGGCCTGCTCATTTTGTCCATCAATCACGATCTCAACGGCAACCCGCTGACCGGCTTTCCGGCACCCAAGGAAGGTGTGATTAAGCTAGTCTCGGATAACCAAGCCAACTGCGATCCCACTAGCCCGGTCCCCACTCCCGACTTGCGTGCCTTTGCGACCCATTTGCAGGCTCCGGGTGGTCCTAATCTGGTCACCACCGAATCAGAATTTGAGCCTGCAACTCTGCAGCAGGATGAATTGTCGTTCCTGGGAACAGCCTGCTCCTTCGTGCTCTTCCTGGGCAGCGGCAAGGGATCTTGCTCCTGTGGCAACATCGACTAGCAGTATGGGCTAAAAGCTTGCGCGCCACTTCGATGCGCGCAGCACAGAGAGCGGCGACCTGAAAGGTTCGCCGCCTTTTTTTTGCGTCCCAGCCTTCGAGTTTTCCGGTTGCATTGCTGACCGAATTGTCATCACGAGGAGGACCTTGGCCGGCCCGGGATCTGCAGTTGTCTACCATCGCCATGAATTGAACCTGTGCAGCGCCTTGCGCCGGCTCAGCGGATGCTGTGCTAGTATCTTGCTTCTCTTTAGGAGCGGCAGGACCGGCCGGGCCGCGAACCGTGGACCTGTCAACCGCCTCGGAACCATATGAGAGATACACTGGGAGTCTTGCTGGCTGGGGGAGCAGGCGAGCGTCTCTATCCCCTGACTCGCGACCGCGCCAAGCCGGCAGTTACATTCGGAGGGATCTATCGCATCATCGATATGACCCTCTCCAACTGCATCAACTCGGACCTGCGTCGAGTCTACATACTCACCCAGTACAAGGCACTATCTCTCAACCGACACATCCGTGAGGGCTGGAACATCGTCGCCCGCGAACTGGGCGAGTTCGTGGAAATTCTTCCCCCCATGAAGCGGGTCAGCGAAAACTGGTACCTGGGAACAGCCGACGCGGTTTATCAGAACATCTACTCCATCGGTTCCGAGCAGCCTACCCACGTGCTCATCCTCTCCGGCGATCACATCTACAAGATGAACTACAGCCTGATGCTCAAGCAGCATCAGGACGCCAGTGCCGACGTCACCCTGGCCACCATTCTGATCGACCCAAGTGAAACCTACCGCTTCGGGGTGGTGGAAATTGACCGCGACGGGCGCATCGTCGGCTTTCAGGAGAAGCCCAAGCATACTGACATCCGCTCGCCTTACAACCCGCGCATGGTCTCCGGTTCCATGGGCATCTACATCTTCAACACGGATGTGCTTATCCCGGTGCTTCTGAAAGACGCCGAAGACCCCAACTCCAGCCACGATTTCGGCCATGACATCCTGCCCAAGATGGTGGACGACTACCGCGTCTTCTCCTTCAACTTCATCGACGAGAACAAGAAGGAAGCCCTGTACTGGCGGGACGTCGGCACCCTCGACGCCTACTACGAGGCCAACCTGGACCTGGTGTCGGTTTCACCTGTGTTCAACCTATATGACAACGACTGGCCGCTGCGCACGCACCAGCGCCAGTATCCGCCGGCGAAGTTTGTGTTTTCTGAAGCCGGACGCACTGGCACGGCGCTGGATTCGATTGTCTCCGCCGGATGCATCGTTTCCGGCAGTACCGTGCGCAGCAGTGTGCTCTCGCCCGATGTTCGCGTGAACTCTTATGCCGAAGTGGATTCGAGCATTGTATTCAGCCACGTGAATATCGGACGTCATTGCCGCGTCCGCCGCGCCATTCTTGATCGCGATGTGCATGTTCCCGAAGGCACGGTCATCGGCTACGACACCGAAGCCGACCGCCAGCGCTATTTCGTAACTGACTCGGGGATCACGGTCGTGACCCGCGACTACTCGCTGTTTGAAAGTCCCGTTACGGTGGATTACTTCACCTCGGAGTAGTTGAGAAGAAAGTTACTCGTAGGGTGGAGGCAGCTCCTTCCGACCCTTCGGCAGCTACCGACAATCCCTACTTCCCGCTGATACAATCCCTTCTCCATCAATGACTGTCCCCGAACTTTTGTCTCCACCCGCTCGTACCTAAGTACTTGGCGACGGTAGCCTTACAGCAAGAGTACGGGGAAGGACCACGGGAGCTTCGGTTGGACGACGCCCAGGTCGTAGCATCTCTCATTCGCCGCTGTGTGGCCGGCGACAGCGGCGCCTGGAACGAAATCGTCAGTCAATACCATCGCCGTATCTTCAACATCTGCTATCGCTTTACTGGCTCCGCTCACGACGCTGAAGACCTGACGCAGGAAGTTTTCATCAAAGTTTACCGCACCCTGGACACCTACGAGGTCGAGCGCGGGTCGTTCATGACGTGGGCCACCACCATCACGCGCAACCTGCTGGTGGATCACTTCCGCCGCAGCAAGCAGGATCGGGTCACCGATTCCATTGACTCTGTTCCTGCTGAGGCCGAGGATGCGCCCACTCTGGGGGACCGGCTTGCCGACCCGGGACTCTCCCCTGATCAGCGTTTGCAGCGGCGGGAAACCCAGGAGATGGTCCAGAGAGCCATCCAGAAGCTGTCTCCAGAACTTCGCGAGGCAGTGATTCTAAGGGACTTACAGGACATGGACTATAAGGAGATCGCGCAGGCCCTCCACATCCCCGAAGGCACGGTCAAGTCCCGAATCAATCGCGGAAGAATGGAACTAGCTCGCCTCCTTTCACGTACTTATAGGCAGGTAATGTGATGCCGGAAATCGACCAGAACGGGATTGAGTGCCAGGAGTTCGAGGCTCTGATGTCGGACGCGCTCGACGGGGTGCTTTCTGGCACCGCGCTCATGCGCTTCGACGCTCATCGCGCTCACTGCTCCAATTGCGCCACGATGTTCAATGAAGCCATGACCGGCCTCAGTTTGCTGAAAGCCCTGCCCGCGGTTGATCCTCCCTCGGGCCTGGTGCAGCGCATCGTCGAGGCCACCACTGGCCAGCATCACATCGCTACGGCTGAAGCAACCGCGGCCGCCAGAGGTTGGCGCGATCGTCTGCGCGAGATAGCTGCACCCTGGCTGCGGCCAGTAAGGGCCACGCTGATGCAGCCTCGCTTTGCCATGTCGTTTGCCATGGCATTTTTCTCTATCTCCTTAATTCTGAACCTGGCGGGAGTCAAAGCCAGCGACCTCCGCCATGTGGACCTCAGGCCCAGTGCCATGGTCCGTGGCTACTACGAAACTACGGGAAGGTTGGTGAAATACTACGAAAATATTCGTTTCGTGTACGAGATCGAAACCCGGGTGCGCGAGTTGAAGCGCGCCACGGAGCCGTCGGAGCAGACTCCGGCGAAGGAACCGGATCGCAAGGATGAACATAAATCGGGAACACCTGACCAGAACCGCTACCGGAATTACAGCTGGGAAGAATCCCAGCCGGTGATGGCGAACTACCTAGGACGAGGCCCCAGCGATCATCCCGCGATCGAAGTCAGGAGAAACTCATGAACTGCACAGTCCATCCCGAGACTGCAGCATCAGCTTACTGCCGCACCTGCGGCAAACCATTGTGTGACGCTTGTAAGCACACGGTGAAAGGTGTCATCTACTGCGAGGACTGCATCGCTCACCGTCTGGGCGACGCCGTTCCTCCTTCAGTTCCGGTGGAAGGCGCGCCTGTGGGCGCTCCTTATCCGCCACCGACACGCGGCGTCCCCAGCCCCGGCCTTGCCGCAGTACTCGGATTCATTCCCGGCGTGGGCGCGATGTACAACGGCCAATTCATGAAAGCACTGGTCCACGTCCTGATCTTTTGCACTCTGATCTGGATGGCTGATCATGGCGGCGGCGTCTTCGGCGGACTGCTGATACCGTTCTTCGTTTTCTACATGGTGTTTGACGCCTACAAGACAGCGCGCGCACGCGAGTTGGGATTGCCCCTGCCCGATCCATTCGGTCTGGAGCGCATGTTTACCGGTCATCCGCCAACTCCACCTCCGCCGGTTTCTACCGCGGGAGTTCCACCGCTTCCCCCGCAGCCACAGCCGACGATGCCAGGATTTGTTCCAGGGAATGCCGCCGCAGGCTCACCTGGGTCGGGCGCAGTACCGCCTCCCACGGGAGAGTGGCCGCGCTTCGATCGGGCACTGCACGAACGTATTGACCAGCACATGGGTGATTCCGTGCGACGCCGCGAAAACCCCGGTCCGGTAGGCGCTTTCATCCTGATCGCTATAGGAGTGCTCTTCCTGATCAACACGTTGGGATATTGGCGCTGGGATTTCGGCCGCTTCTGGCCAGTGATATTGATCGCGCTCGGCGTATGGCTGTTCATCCGCCGGTTTGCTCTGCCCCCGGCAGGGAGATAGGAGGGTATATGCAGACCTACAGAAGAAATCGCGCTTGCGGCTGTCTTCGCTGCCGCTCTTGCCACCTCATGGCTCCGGCCATGCTGGTGACTATTGGTGTGCTGATGCTCCTCGACCAATACAGCCACATCAGTTTCGGGTACACCTGGCCTGTGATTCTCATCGTGATTGGTTTGGTCAGGGTGTTCCAGAGCAACGCCCCCATGGATGGGCACGTCGAGCCGTATGTTCCGCCACAGCCGCTCCCGCCCAGCCCACCGCCGGCGCAGGGAGGAAATCCCGGGCAGGTGCAGAATGTCTGACGCATATTATCCGCGGCGCCGCTCGCTGAGCGGGCCCTTCATCCTCATCGTCCTCGGGATGTTGTTCCTGCTGGGGAACCTGCACGTGATCGGCTGGCATTCTCTGGGCGCTCTGTTCGCCCGTTACTGGCCGGTTCTGCTCATTGTGGCGGGCGCTATCAAGCTGCTCGAGTACTATACCTCCCGCCGCGATGAGTCGGCTGCTGGCATGAGTGCCGGTGGCATTCTGCTGGTGATTCTGCTCGTCTGCTTCGGACTGGCTGCCACCGCCGCTTACAAGGTCAATTGGCCGGCGGTGAGCGACGAGACCGGCGTCGATCCCGGCGACTTCATGGGAGGAGTATTCGGCAACGCCTACAGCTTCACCCACACGGTTCAGCAGAGTATCCCTCGCGGCGCCTCACTACGCGTGGTCTCCGACCGTGGCGACGTGACAGTCAACACCTGGGACGGCGATGAAATCAAGATCGACGTGCAGAAGAAGGTCCACGCCAAGGATCAGAACGAAGCCCAGAAGATGGACGAGTCAACTCAGCCGCTCATCACGCTGGAGGGCAACAACGTCACTGTGAATGCCAATACCGCGGGTGCCGGTAGAGGCGGAGTGGAAAGCGACCTGCAAATCTATCTCCCCAAGAAGGCTGGAGTGGAGGTCTCTACCAAGCATGGCGACATTACCGTGCGCGATCGCATCGGCGACATAAAAACATCCTCTTTGCACGGTGACATGACAGTTGAATCGGTCACCGGAAACGTCAACCTCGACTCGCACCGCGGCTCACTTCACGTCAAGGACATCATTGGCGATGTCTCGGTTGCGGGTCGGGTCGACGACAGCACCATCTCCAATGTCTCCGGCAATCTGAATCTGAGCGGCGACTTCTTTGGCGAAATGAATCTCTCCAAGATCGGCAAGGGTGTGACCTTCCGCTCCTCCCGCACCGACATGGAGTTCGGCAAGCTGGATGGCGAACTCACCATGGAGTCCGGAGATCTCCGTGCCAAGTCACTCTTTGGACCGCTGCGTCTCGCGACCCGCTCCAAAGACATTCACCTGGATGAGGTCAATGGCGACATTCGGCTGGAAAACAGCAACGGCACGGTCGAAGTCCACATCAACAAGCCCCTGGGCAGAGTCGAGATCAGCAACAGTAAGGGCGATGTGCGGCTGGAACTGCCGGCGCAAGCCTCCTTCCAACTCGAGGCTAGCACCCGCAGCGGTGACATCAACAACGATTTCGGCTTGAAGGTGGACAGTTCGAACGGAAGCAGCCGTGCCAGCGGCTCCGTAGGCTCCGGCGGCCCAACGCTGCAGATCACCAACCAGTACGGCAACGTGGAAATCCGCAAGGCAGGCTAGAGCTGGTAGCGCGTATGTAAATCACACCCTACAATCTTCATGTGCTCGGCTCCTTTCCTCCGAGCCTTGGTTCGTTGAGCGCACCAAGTGTACTCGGCGGCTGGGAGCCGACACGGTTATCGAATCAGTTCTGTACTGTATTCGCGGGAATGGCTTCGGCATGTGGGCATTTCTGATGTCCGCTGTCGCGCTCTTGAACAACCCGATTTTCCCGATTCGCATGAGGCGAAGGGATTGGGAGACTGTTAACATCCTCACGATCCCTGTGTTTGGAGTCCGGCTTGGCAGGAAGTATCCAAGCCGCGACCGTGGAGAGTAAGGGTCATAAAATTACAACGAATGCACAGGCAGGCGCGGAGGTGAAGCATCTGTTCCGCTTCAGGGTGATCGCCCGCATCATCGGCAGTACTGTAGCGTTTGCGTTTCTGCTTTTTGGGCCGGCAGGTACCTGGCGGTGGTGGCGCGGCTGGGTGATTGTCGGCTCGGTCTTGTTCGGCATTTTGGGGATGATCATCGGGCTCCGGAAAACACGCAGCGGCTTACTGGAAGAACGTTTCAAGCCCGCGATTCAGAAAGGGCAGCCGCTTGCGGACAGAATTTTGCTGCTCTCGTTTCTCGCAACGTGGTTTGGTTTGCTCGCTTTCACGGCTGCCGACGTGTTTCATCTTCATCTGCTGAGCAAGCCGGGAATACTCATTTCGTCTTTGGGACTTGTTCTAGTGGGGGCGGGTTCGTGGATACAGTACCGGGCGTTTATGGACAATGCATTCGCCGCAGTCGTCGTGCGCCATCAGGCGGAACGAATGCAGACGGTGGTCGATACGGGAGTCTACGCGGTCGTGCGACATCCGATGTACGCCGGCGGCATCGTCCTAATGATCGGCACCCCGCTGTGGCTGGAATCGTACGCTGCGGCGTTGGCGTCTGTGATTCCGAGTACGATACTCGTTGTGCGCATTTTGTTCGAGGAACGCTTCCTCCGACGCGAACTGGACGGCTACGAGGCGTATACGCAAAGAGTTCGGTACAGACTGCTGCCGCACGTTTGGTAAGCGAGCGCTCGCCGCCTCTCTCCCATTTCTAAGCCTAACGGCTTGACACGAAGAATCTATTTTCAATGGCGGGGTGGCCCACCCATTGCTTGCGCCACCAAAACTGTGGGTGCCCCATCCTGAGCGCAGCGAAGGGTGGGCGGCAATCATCTCCGCACCGCCAACGCAATCTTGGGCCAAGTGTTCAGCGCCACTAATCCCGGTTCCCCGAAAGCATACCCACGATAGCTGCTCCAGCGCCAA
>DASPRM010000045.1 GCA_035624455.1 Terriglobales bacterium | reverse complement strand
CTCCCCTTCGAAGCGCTTCAACATGCTTTTCGGAGTCCCCAGAATGTACCGTCGTCCTCCCTGCTTGAGGAATTCCACGTTGTCTTCGCTGCTCATACCGCGATCCATCACCCAGATCCGACCTGCCTGGCCGTATTTCTTCTCGATGGCGTTCACCATTTCTTCCACCGTGGTCGCGTCATTGCGATTGCCGGCGAAAATCTCATAACCCAGCGGCAACCCTTGCCGGCTCACCACCAGGGCGATGTTCACCTGTTTGCAATCCGGGCGGCGATCGCGGGAATAGCCGCGCTGCGCCTGTGGGTTTTGCTTCGCTTCCCCTTCAAAGTAGGTGCTGGTCACGTCGTACAGCAGCAGATCGTATTCAATCTGAAAGAGCTCGCCCAGGCGCTGCTTGAGATGTTTCTCCAGAGCATTTTTGTGGGGCAGGAGATGATCCAGGGCGCGATACAAACGATCCTCGTTGACCTTGTCCGCAGGTACGCCCAGTACATCCGCCAGCGCCATGCCTTCATAGCCTTGCTCGGCCAGGTGCAGCTCGCTGGAAGGATCGCACCAGCGCGCTAGTACCAACACCATCGACATCGTAGCCCAGGGAATGTCTTCTCGGCCGCTCGCCCATTGCTCAGCCAGGAACGGAATCAGCTCCAGTCGTTGCAGCAACTCATAGCCCAGCCATACGCCCCCAAACTGACGAGCGCATTGGACGCGAACTCGCTTGAGGTCCACCTCCACCCATTCCGCTTCCACTTTCTCAAATAGGTTCGCCTGTTCGACCTTGGCTTGCGCCGCGTGCTGGACTGCGATGCGTCCGGCCTCATCCATCTCCCCCAAGTAGGCCACCACCCGCTGCCGTGGCCCGCGGGCGGTACGGTAGCTTTCCACCAGCGCCCAGTAGGCGTGCCGTTTCTTTTGTTTCTTCCGATAACAGCGCCGCAGATACACACCTCGAGCATACGAACACGGCACAGGATTACAAGAGGGTCGGTCTTCACTACACGTCTATTCCTGCCGTGACTTGCAACCGGTTGATTGAAAACAAAAAGAAATGCCCTGGTGAAGGGCATCAGGATTCTAAAATTTCGTCTTCAGTTAACCCGAAACTGCGGAAGTTGGGCTAAGTCTTCAAACAAGTGGCGTGGTATGCCTCGGATTTTGCTGCGGATTTGGGAGCATGAGCTGGGGCAAGTTGAGGTCTTGTGAGATGCGGGTTGAGGTAGAGTGTTATTCGGGCCGGAAGGCGGATGAACGGCCGGTGCGGTTTCGGCTTGAGGGGCGCTCGTACATGATCGAGGACGTGCTCGATCAGTGGTATGGACCCGAATACGAGTACTTCAAGCTCACCACCGATGATGGCGGCGTGTACATCTTGTCGCACCGGACTTCGGTGCCAGACGGGGAATGGGAACTGGTGTCGTTCCGCAAGGGTTAGGTCTTCACCTGCCTTTTGGCAGCGGTCTTTTATTTCTAAATGTGAGGGGCATCTGCCTTTGGCGAGATGATTAAAGACTTCGGGGGGAAGAGGGGAAAGATGCTGGCCCTGGACAGCCGTCAATGCCGTCCGCCGGCGTGCACGTGATACTGCATGTGCCGTTTCATTCGCGAGTCACGGGTGGTCGCCACCACTAGAACGATCCACATTACGAACAAGGCCCCGAGCAGCCATGAAAACCCGGGCCCCATACATCCTCACATCTCTGCCGGGCGTCGCCGCGCTCGCGCTTGCTCTTGTTTCGCTGGGGTGGAGTGCTGCCTTTCGGCGACGCTCGGCCTAATTTTTGCAGTGCGCAATCCAGACCTGAAGCCGGATTGGGTAACAGCTTACGAAGCGATCGGAACCCGATGAGGGCCGGGTTCGGCTGGCTTCGCCGAGCCAGAGGCTTGCAGGCGTTCCTTCAGCAGCTGTTCCCCACGTGCGAACAGATCCTCCTTCCAAATCCTGCCGGCATCGACGTCGGCCAGGATCGAGCGCTGGGCCTGATATTCCCGGTTCTCAATGCCCGCCTTGCTCTGCAACATCCGCCACGCCTTGCGGCGCTCTACGCAGAACAGCACCAGTTGCCGGGAAATCGCCCAGTGGTCCACATCTCCGCTCGCCCCCTGGGTTTTGATGTAGACGCCAAAATCGGGGACGAACGCTCGGTGCTGCGGGTTCAAGTATCGGCGATACACGACATCCTGTTGGGTGATGCGGATCAGCATGTTTTCCAGTGGGATCAGGTTGGCTGCGTTCTCCTTCTTGATCTTCTTGAGGTGATTCCGGAATCGCGCTTCGGTGGTGCACCAATGGGCTACGGTGTAGCGGTAAGGCTCGCCGCTACCCATGAACTTCGTTTCGTACCAATCTGTGTCTAGGGAGGGATTGCCCTTAAGATCGAGCGATTCCCTGTAGGTCTCTCCCAGTCGAGGATTGAAAACGAACTCGGGCGCACCGCGCGAGTCGCGTACCCGCTGAGCCTGAGTGAGCGCCATGTCGTCGCCCACGCCGTGTTCGGGCTGGCACGTGGTAAAACACTGCAAGAATGCTGTGCCGCGATACTCCAGGCCGTCAAGGATGGCGCGGTATAGCTTGGGAACGTTGGCGATTGAGATCTGGGCTACATAAGGAGATCCGTGTCCGGCAAGGAAGGTCTCGGCGACCGTCTTTTTCTCGGTGCTCTTCCCCTGGGTGGCCGCTCCGAATACGTTCATGTCGCTGCCACCAGGCATGGGCGTAGAGTCAGAATTTTGTCCGCCAGTGTTGGAGTACACCTGG
>DASPRM010000044.1 GCA_035624455.1 Terriglobales bacterium | reverse complement strand
GGGATTCACTCTGGCTTTGGGGGGCGGAGTGGATTATCGGATTTCGCCGGGGTTCTACGTGCGCGCGGCGCAAGCCGACTACATGCTGGCGCACCTGTTCAGCACCAACCGCAATAACATCCGGCTCTCGACCGGAGTTGTGTTCAAGTTCTAAGTACTGATAGAGCCGGGCCAGCCAGTACCAGTGCAAACCACCCTTCGCCCAAAAAAGCTTGAATGGGCCACCGCGATGGAAAAACCCGCCCAAGCTGCGCTTGAACGGGGCACCCTCAGGGCTTTCACGACACAAGCAGCGCCGCGGTCTCAAGATTTGCCAGGTTAGCGGCAGGAAAGCAGCCGCGAACCTGGGCACCCGTACACTGGTCGCGCATCTTCCCGCCAGAATTCCTGTGCTACGCTCTGGTGGCGAAACTCCTTCAGGAGGTGACATGAGACAAGTGGGAGTTCTGGCACCGTTGTTATGCGGGCTAATTCTCAGTTGCTCGCCGGCTGCGCAGGCTGAGGTCAAGGAACTTGCCGTTGGCGGATACTCCATAGAGATTGAGGTATTGCTGCCGGCAGCGCCCGAGGCGGTGTACGACGCGGCCACGGGAGACATCAGTGGCTGGTGGGATCATTCTGTCTCCGGGCATCCCAAGAAGATGTACATCGAGGCCAAGCCTGGCGGCGGCTTCTACGAGATCTTCAATGACTCCGGCGACGGCGTGCTGCACGCGACGGTGAACTATGCCGAACGCGGCAAGAGGTTACGCTTCACTGGTCCCCTGGGATTTGGGGGGAGGGCGCTCGATCTGGTCACCACATACGATCTCAAGCCGGATGGAAAGGGAACGCGCATGCATGTGACATGCAATAGCGTAGGCCAGATCAGCGCGCAGGATGCCAAGGCCATCGACATGGTGTGGCAGCACTTCATCGGAGAGAGGCTCAAGGGATATATCGAATCGGGCGATTATCTGAAAAAGTCCAAGGCTCAGTAAGTAATTCGTAACCAGGTTAGCGGCAGAAGCGAAGCCGAACCTGGACACCCAATACCCAAGCCTCGAAAAGCGCGAGATCTGGGGCACCCAGGGGAAGGTGGGCCACCCTGGGATCTATCCCCTCACATTCAGTTTAGAAAAGGACAGGATGGCTCGTCCGGCGGTGGGGCGTCCAAATGAGGTTGCCGGGCGGAAAACGGTAAAGATGAGCATATTCTTGAGATCGGAGTCGGAAAGCGAGGAACCTCCCGGAGCGGTCAGCACGCGATAGTCCTGCACGCGCCCGTTGGCATCCACGTAGGCCTCAATCACCACGGATTCGCCATTCACGGGCTGGCTCAGACCAAAAGGAGCAATGGCAAGTTCTGGCGGCGTGTAGAGCATCGTGGGCACATCATTGATCTGTGCAGGAAGAGCAAAGAAGCCGATCAGCAAGCCGAATATGATGATGGCACTTAACAACCCGGCGGTCGCCGGCACCATGAATGCATTCAGGGGATTTTCGAGACGGAGGCGGAGCAGCGCGAAAGGATCGCGGCGTACCGCAGCGGCCTCGCGGGAAATGGCCAGGCGCAGCCGCAGAGCCAGGTCCGCGGGTGCCTTCCTGCGTCCCAGGGACGAGAGCAACTGTCTCGTCTGCTCCAGGCTGCTTACGCTGGACTTGCAGGCATGGCACGCGAGCAAGTGCCGTTCCAGTGCGTGGTAGTCGGGACCCTCGAGGCGTCCATCAAGGTAATGAGTGGACAACGATTTTGCCTTGGCGCAGGTCATGACGTAGCCTCAACTTCCCGGCCGCTGCGGGGAACCTGGTGATGACTCTGTTCCGCGCCGGCCTGATGCGCTGAGGAGGACAAATCGGAACTCACCTCCGGCAGATATTTTTCCAGGCGCTTCCTGAGGGAGTCGCGTCCTCGTGTCAAGCGCGACTTCACCGTTCCCAGGGAGACTTCCATGACTTCCGCAATTTCTTCGTAGGAGAGCTCTTCGATATCTCGCAAGATCAGGGTAGTGCGATATGGTTCCGGCACCTGGCGCAGTTCGCGCTCCACACGTTCGCGCAATTCACCTTGCGCGAAGTCGTCGAAGGGGGATTGAGTGGCATCGACGAGAGATTCTTTCAGCGTGACCCCCGGCTCATGGAGCAGGCCCGGCTCGACGCGCTCCATCGATGTCTCGCGCGATTTGTGGCGAAACCACCAGCGGCGGCGATTGGAGGCTTCATGAACTGCAATGCGGTAGATCCAGGTTTTCAGACTGGAGGCAGCGTTGAAGTGACGCATGCCGCGAAAGACTTTGAGGAAGACTTCCTGTGTGGTGTCGGCGGCATCTGCAGGGTCATTCAGGATGCGATAGACCAGGCTATATACGGGGGGCTGGTAGTGAGCGATCAACCAGGCATAGGCCTCTTCCGATCCGGCCTTCAGTTCGGCGACGATCGAGGCCTCTTGCGCTCGCACTTGCAAGGTGCCAGCTATGGTGCTCAAGGTTGCTGCTCCCGCCGGGAAGGACACGGCGCTACCTCCGACATTAGCAGGAAGTTTCTGTAACAACAACACGCGTGGGTAATCGCAGCCGACGCCGAAAGCGACCTGTCGCGCGATCGAGAATGCCGATTCGAAGGCATTCGCTGGCCCAGGAAGTCAGGCGTAAGCTACTTCCCCGCACTGATTTAGACTCCGCGACGCAAGTTTTTGTTCCCGAGGGTAATCAGGCTTGCTGAAGGTAACCAACCGCCTTGCCTTAATGCGGCGGCTGAGTTCCCGATTGGGGACTGGCGGTCTGGCCAGTCGCCTGTCCGGAGGGAGTGGTTGTTGTCTTCTTTTTCGCCGGTTTCTTCTGCGTTGCCGTGTCGTCGACGACGATCTTCTTTGGCAAGGTGGGGGCAGGGGGCGCTTGGGCCTGACTCTGCACCTGAGTCTGCAGCTTGACCAGGAGATTCTCCTTGTAGTTGGCAAGGTTCTCCATGCGGTCTCCCATCAGGCGGCGTATCTCTTTCAGATTGTCGTTATCGTGGGAGAGCGACTGGTACTCGTCGCGAGTGCCAAAGACGCGAGCGGTATTGGTGAGCTCGGATAAGACATCGCAGAGTGCATTCACGTTGCGGTAGAGTTTGAAATTAGCCGGAAAACTGGCAGGCAAAACCCGCACCTGGTCGATCATGCCCGGCAAAGCCGCCGACAGATTGCGCTGGAGAGATTCCGAGCTGTTGATGGCCTGGTTTTTGAGGGTGGCATCGGCTTTCCATTTTTCGATACGAAGGCTCTTCAAATCGGCGAGCGTGCTCTGAGAAACGTGTTGCAGCTGAGTGAGAGTCGTGGGATCGGGGGCAGGAGCATTCGTGGCGGCGGGCGCTGCTGCGGACGAAGAAGGCGATGCACCCCCGGCAGGGATGTTTCCGCTTTGCGCAGACTGCGCAGCTGTGCTCGGGGAGACGAAGAGGAGGACCGCCAGGCAGGCAGTTGGACATGAACCTGAATAAGCCAGCAGATTGGAAACGTTCATTGTGTGGCCACCTATTTATTGACTTATCAGATGGACCTAGCTCTGCTTAGTTTATCGCAAGCGAGACGGCAGGGCAGTGAGGAGGGTGTAGTTTGACTATGGCTTGGGTGTGGGGGAAAATGTGAATTGCGGTCGACATGGTTCGGCCGTTCCCTCCAGTGTGGGCCTGTGGCGCAGCTGGGAGCGCGCTTCCATGGCATGGAAGAGGTCGTCGGTTCGATCCCGACCAGGTCCACCACGTTTCCCATGCACTCCTGCCGAACTTTTCACTGCACACGCCAGTAGCCGTATTCCTCCTCTAGCCCTGCAGGGTGAAAGTCATGAAAACGGCTACGGCAGCGGTGGAGCACAGCGAAATCAGGAATAGGAGGTCTGCTATC
>DASPRM010000043.1 GCA_035624455.1 Terriglobales bacterium | reverse complement strand
CGTGCGCCTTCTCTTTCCACGCCTGGTAGATCTCGAAACAGGCAGTCGGGGCAGCGCAGGCAAACGCGAGAATCGCACCTACCGCGCCCAGTTCGAGTGAGCTGTTTAATTGATGAGCCGCGCCAACCATCACCTGGAATCCGACCTCCTTCTTGCGAGCCTTCATGGCGCCGATTACCTGCACTTCCGAAGAAGATGGCTTCGGACGGGCGGTGCCTGCAAGCGCGCCGACAGAAACCATATCCCCGGCGGCGACCGGGCTGGTGGCTTCCACCATCATGCGGCCAGTGAAAGCCTCGAAGGTTTCGGTCGTCAACACGCTGCGTTTTACCTGGCGCGTGCCGGCGATAATTGTCTTCACCTTCTCCAGATTCCCCGAAGATTCCTTAATAGCGATGATGTTTCCGTGATCGGCGAGTGCAATTACAACTTCTGCCGGGATGTCGTAGCCGGTCGCCTGCGGAAAGTTATAGATGATGATCGGCAACGGCGAGCGGTCGGCCACCGTGCGGTAGAAGGCCAGCATGTTCTCCGGGTGCATGGCCATCTTGTAATAATGCGGCGTGCGCACCATGACGGCGTCGTATCCGATCTCGGCCGCGTACTCGGTGAGCCGCAGAGTCTCAATCGCCGACTCGACCCCGGTCCCGGCGATCAGCACCTTGTGCGCCGCTGTCGCCTCACGCGAGGCCTTGAGAACATCGCGCTTCTCCTGGTCGGAGAGCATGATGGCTTCGCCAGTCGAACCCTGGACTACAATGCCGGCGATCGGGGTCTTGGAGTAGCGCTCGAGATTGTGCTCCAGCTTTTTGTAATAAATGCTTCCGTCGGGATAGAAGGGCGTGGTAATCGGCGGGAAAATGCCGTGAAGGAGCATGTAATTAGTTTCCGGCTTCGCCCGGCAACTTTCAAGTCAAACTAGAGAGCATGTAGGGGCTGGACGGGATTCGGCGATGAATATCAAAGACCATGAAACGATAAGGCCTCAGCTTCAAGAGGTTGAGGAAGCACAAAAACTCCTTTCCCAGTACCTGCAACCGACTCGATTGGTGAATGCCGCTTCCTTAAGCCGAGGCACCCGAAAGAAAGTCTACTTAAAGCTGGAGACGGAATTGCCCACTGCTTCCTTCAAAGTGCGGGGAGCAATTTACACCTTGGCTTTGAACCTGAAGAAGCGAAAGATTGAGGAGGTGGTCGCCCATAGCACCGGGAATCACGGCGCGGCTGTGGCCTATGCCGCGAAGTTACTCGGAGTGAAGGCCAGAATCTTCCTGCCGGAGGTGAATAATCCGATTAAGCGTGCGCGCATCGCAGGTCTCGGCGCGACTCTGGTGCAGAAGGGCGATATCGTCGACGGATTCAGGTTGGCCGGCGAGTACGCCAGCAGAAACGGGGCTTATTTTCTGAATGACGCCACCGATCCTGACCTGCCGGCCGGACCGGCGACCATTGCCTGCGAAATTCTGGAGCATTTGCCTGAGGTCAGTTCGATCATCGTGCCCGTGGGCGACACGGCCCTGATTCGTGGAATCGGGACTGCGGTCAAGCAGATCTCTCCCGGCACAAGGATCTTTGGAGTGCAAGCCGGGCTGGCTCCTTCCTATTACCTATCCTGGAAGCAAGGCCGGCCTGTGCCTACCGAGACCTGCGACACCATCGCGGACGGATTGGCCACGCGCATGCCCGACCCGGCGAATGTGAAAATGCTGCAGGCGATCGTTGATGACATGGTGCTGGTGAGCGAGCAAGAGATGCTCGACGCAATCGCAGCCCTGCTGATTGACGAGCACGTGGTCGCCGAACCGGCAGGCGCAGTCCCGGCGGCGGCACTTCCGAAGCTGGCTGATCGTTGCGGCGACAACATTGTTCTGATCGTAAGCGGCGCGAATATCTCGCGCGAAATATTGCGGCGCGCCCTGCAGACAGACTGACCGTCGTTGCGAAGGACCTTCATCGTCGCGCATACTCTTCCCATGGCAACGGTCTCCACGACTTCCATTCCGCAGTAAGAATTCCGCTCTGTACAACCGGATCTTCGAGAGCGATCTGACGCGCCTCGGCTTCATCCACGACCTCAAGAATCGTCATTCCGCCCGAGCTGTCATGAAATGGTCCTGCCATGACCAGCTTTCCGCTCTTGTACACCTTCGTCAGATAACGGACGTGCTCGTCTAGCGGCTGTTCGAAGATCGATTTCCCCCGAATCCAGGCCGGGCCAGGCTTAAAGAAAATTACGAACTTAGCCAAGGGGAACGCCTCCGCTTCTGGATCTCACGAAAATTTGCTCACCACCCCGCATCTTCATTATGCTCCGGATTCCGATCGATCATTCTGCCTTCAATCATTGGAACGCGCATGCGAATCGCTTATATGTTGTCAGCTCTCTGGTTCATGTTCACTGCGCTCGCTGCTCCCGGTCAAGAAACTATGCCGCCCTTGATGCCCATGCCCGCTAATGTGACCCTCGGCAGCGGGCAATTCATCATTAACCAGTCGTTCAGTGTTGCCATCAGCGGCGCTAACGATGCGAGACTCCAGCATGCGGTCGAGCACTTCCTCGAGAACCTGTCACGTCAGACCGGAATGCGATTTCCCGCCGGAATTGGCAGTGCTTCGCAGGCTGCTCTAACCATCCATGCCGAGCAGGCGAGCCACGAGATCCCGCAATTGGGTGAGGACGAATCCTATTCACTTGTGGTCACTCCTGCAGCAGCGATGCTGACTGCGCCTACCACACTCGGCGTATTGCGCGGGCTGGAGACATTTCGGCAGATGGTTGATATCGGCCCGCAAGGATTCGCACTTCCAGCGGTTACCGTCCACGATCAGCCCCGATTTCCCTGGCGCGGCTTGCTGATCGACGTCTCCCGGCACTTCATGCCTGTGGAGGTTCTGAAGCGCAACCTGGATGGCATGGCAGCGGTCAAGCTGAACGTGCTGCATTGGCACCTCTCCGATGATCAGGGCTTCCGCGTGGAGAGCAAGAAATTTCCCAAGCTGCAGGAAACCGGCTCCGACGGGCAGTACTACTCACAAAAGGAAATCCGCGAAGTGATCGAGTACGCCGCGGAGCGCGGCATCCGCGTGATCCCGGAATTCGACATGCCGGGTCACACTACCGCCTGGTTCGTCGGCTACCCCGAGCTGGCCAGTGCCCCGGGGCCATATCAGATCGAGCGCAAGTGGGGCATCTTCGATCCCACGATCGATCCTACCCGCGACGACACCTATCATTTCCTCGACAAACTGATCGGCGAAATGGCCTCCCTCTTTCCTGACGCCTACTTCCACGTCGGCGGCGACGAGGTCAATGGGAAACAGTGGAGTGCGAATCCTCAGATCCAGCACTTCCTGCGGTCGCATGGCATGAAGAACAATGATGATCTGCAGGCTTACTTTAACCAACGGATTCTCGAGATCGTCAAAAAGCACGGCAAGATCATGGTGGGCTGGGACGAAATCCTGCACCCCAATTTACCCAAGGACATCGTGGTGCAATCCTGGCGCGGCCAGAGCTCACTGGCTGCCGCCGCGCGCCAGGGCTATCGCGGAATTCTTTCGCACGGCTATTACCTAGACCTGATGCAGTCCGCGTCGTATCACTATTCGGTCGAGCCGCTGGCGAATGGTGCAGCCGACCTGAATCCGGAAGAAAAGGCCCGCATTCTGGGTGGTGAGGCCTGCATGTGGTCGGAGTATGTCTCACCTGAGACTATCGACTCGCGCATCTGGCCCCGCCTGGCGGTGATTGCGGAGCGGCTCTGGTCAGCTCAGTCTGTGCGCGATGTTGACTCCATGTACCAGCGGATGGACGCGATCAGCGAACGGCTCGACTGGCTCGGGCTTAAGCATCGCTCGAACTACGATCCCATGCTGAGCCGCTTAGTTGGGAATGAAGACACCAGAGCTTTGCGGGTTCTGGCGGACGTAGTGGAGCCGGTGAAGGAGTACGCGCGCAGTCAGATGGCGGAATACACCAGCTTTACCCCGCTGAACCATCTGGTGGACGCCGCCCGGCCGGAGAGTGAAACGGGACGTCGGTTCGCGTCAATGGTAGACGCGATTCTCTCGGGGCGCGCGGACGAGACCACAAGAATGAAAGTGCGCGCGATGCTCACCCTCTGGCGCGACAATCATGCCCGCCTGATGCCGCAAATCGAGAATTCCGCGCTGCTGAAGGAAGTGGGGCCGCTTTCTGAGGATCTCTCAATGCTGGGGAGCGCGGGCCTGCAAGCGCTCGATTCACTGCAGTCTGGAACTCGCCTGCCGGATGCCTGGAGCAGGCAGCAACTCGCCCTTATCGAACAGGCCAAAAAGCCAAAGGCGGCACTGCTATTGATGGTGGCGCCATCCGTGCAAAAACTGGTGGAAGCCAGCGCGCACGCTGCAGCTTCTTCTGCAGGACGGTGATTTTAAGAAATCTTAGCCAAACCCTGATGTCATCCTGAGCGAGGACGGGCATAAGAAACCCGTCCGAGTCGAAGGACCTGCTTGTTCATGGCATCGCCCGCAGTGGAGTCGAAGGAGTCTGTTTCCCGTTCCCAACGGCTTAAGGAACCTGCGCCCATGATGCCTAGAGCGCCGCGGCCGCTGTTCCGCGCTCCGCATGCAACTGCTGCAGCGCGTACACGGTGATCTCGCCCCGCTGTAGGGCGGCGATTCCCTCCGCCGCCGCCCGTGCCGCGCTCAGGGTGGTGATCGTCTGCACATGGGCATTCACCGCCGCCCGGCGGATGGCCTTTTCGTCAAACCAGGGCTCCGGTCCGTGGGGAGTGTTGACAATAAGCTGGATGCGGTCGCCCTTGATCAGGTCCACCACATTGGGCCGCCCTTCCTTGACCTTGTAGACGCGCTCCACCTTCAGCCCGGCGGCTTCCAGAACGGCGGCGGTGCCAGTAGTGGCAATAAGCTTGAACCCTAGTTCAACGAAACGCTTCGCCACTTCCGCCACGTTTGGCTTATCGCGATCGGTCACACTGATGAACACGCGGCCAGAGGTAGGCAGCCGCGCGCCAGAGGCGATCTGCGCCTTGGCAAAGGCTTCGCCAAAGCTCTCGGCCACCCCCATCACTTCTCCCGTAGACTTCATCTCCGGTCCCAGCACCGTATCGACGCCGGGAAACTTCGCCCAGGGAAAAACTGGCGACTTCACGTAGTAGCAACTCCCGGTATCGAGATCGCTCATGCGCTCGATGTTCTCAGGCAGGAACTCACGCAGTTTGCGGCCGGTCATAAGACGGGCGGCGATCTTGGCCAGCTGAATCCCAGTGGCCTTGGAGACGTAGGGAACGGTCCGCGAAGCGCGCGGATTCACTTCCAGCACATAGATCTGGTCGCGGCGGATGGCGAACTGGATGTTCATCACCCCGATTACCTTGAGCGAGCGCGCCAGCTTGAAAGTGTACTGGCGCATGGTGTCCAGCAAGTGGCCGGCGATATCCACCGAAGGCAGAACGCAGGAGGAATCGCCGGAATGAATGCCGGCCTCCTCGATGTGCTGCATGATGCCGCCGATAACTACGTCTTCGCCATCTGAGATGGCATCCACATCGACTTCCACCGCGTCTTCGAGAAAGTGATCGATGAGGACGGGCCGCTCCTGGGAATACTCCACCGCCTCCTTCATGTAGTGCACGACGGATTCGTCGTCGTAGACGATTTGCATGGCGCGGCCGCCAAGCACGTAAGAAGGACGGAGCAGCACGGGATAGCCAACCTGGTTCGCAGCCGCTACCGCTTCCTCGACCGATGCGGCAGTCGCGCCAGGCGGCTGTGGGATCTGCAGCTCATCGAGCAGCTTGCCAAAGCGCTTGCGGTCCTCGGCCAAATCGATGGACTCTGGCGAAGTTCCAATGATAGGCACACCCGCCGCCTTCAGGGGCAACGCCAGATTCAGCGGAGTTTGTCCGCCGAACTGCACGATCATGCCGATGGGCGCTCCGGATTGTGCTTCGTGCTCATAAACCGCAAGCACATCCTCCAGCGTGAGCGGCTCGAAATACAGCCGGTCGCTGGTGTCGTAATCCGTAGAGACCGTTTCCGGATTGCAGTTGACCATGACGGTCTCATAGCCATCCTCACGCAGCGCGAAAGCCGCGTGGCAACAGCAGTAATCGAATTCAATTCCCTGCCCTATGCGGTTGGGACCACTTCCCAGGATGATGACCTTCTTGCGATCCGTGGGTTTGGCTTCGTCTTCGTCTTCGTAGGTTGAATACAGGTACGGGGTATAGCTTTCAAATTCGGCAGCGCAGGTGTCCACGTGCTTGTACACGGGGCGAAGCCCGTGTTTGTGGCGAAAGTGTCGTACACGCTCCGCGGCTCCATGACCGTCGCGCAGCCGCCAGATCTCGGCCAGCCTGCGATCTGAAATGCCCGCACGCTTGGCGTCGCGCACGACCTCCGGTGGCGCAGATTCCATGGGATGTTTGGCGATTTCCTGCCAGGTGTCGTCGACTTCCTTGAGCTGGAAAATGAACCACGGGTCGATAGAGGTCATTTTGGCCAGCTCTTTCACCGTCATGCCCTGGCGCAAGGCGTAGCGCAGATAGGCCAGGCGCTCAGGATGCGGCGTCACCAGCCGCTGAACAAGGATCTTTGGTTCAATGCGTTCCGCGGCGAGTGATTTGCCCGTCTCAAGCGAACGCACGCCCTTAAGCAGCGCTTCCTTGAACGTGCGGCCGATGGCCATCGCTTCCCCAACCGATTTCATCTGGGGACCCAGGCTCTCGTCGGCGCCGGGAAACTTTTCGAACTGCCACTTAGGAATCTTGACGACCACGTAATCGAGCGTCGGCTCGAAGCAGGCCGGCGTTTTACGCGTAATCTCGTTGCGCAGCTCGTCCAGCGTGTATCCGACGGCCAGCCGGGCCGCGATTTTCGCGATCGGAAAGCCGGTAGCTTTCGACGCCAGTGCCGAGGAGCGCGAAACGCGCGGGTTCATCTCGATCACCACCATGCGCCCATTGGTGGGATGAACGGCGAATTGAATATTTGATCCGCCCGTTTCCACCCCGATCTCGCGGATCACTTTGATAGCCGCATCGCGCATCGCCTGGTATTCACGGTCGGTCAACGTTTGTGCGGGCGCCACCGTGATGGAATCACCGGTATGCACTCCCATGGGATCGAAGTTCTCGATCGAGCACACGATGATGACGTTGTCGTGGAAGTCGCGCACGACTTCCAGTTCGTACTCCTTCCATCCCAGTACCGATTCTTCCAGCAACACCTCGTGCACTGGCGAGAGATCGAGCCCGCGCGCCAGAAGATCCAGCAACTCTTCGCGGTTGTATGCGATGCCACCCCCGGTGCCGCCCAGAGTGAACGACGGACGGAGAATGACCGGGAAACCGATCTTGCCGCTGAAATCGAGCCCGTCTTTGAGATTGTTGATCAGCGCAGATTTGGGGACGTCCAGGCCGATGCGGGTCATGGCGTCTTTAAACATCAGCCGGTCTTCGGCTTTCTTGATGGCTTCGAGTTGCGCGCCGATAAGTTGTACACCATAACGCTCAAGCACCCCGCCATCGGCCAGTTCGACCGCCAGGTTCAGCGCAGTCTGACCGCCAACCGTGGGCAGCAGGGCGAAATTCTTGCCGCCGGAGAACTCCGATTCTCGCCGGATTACCTCTTCCAGATATTGCCGCGTGAGCGGCTCGATGTAAGTGCGATGGGCAAACTCGGGATCGGTCATGATGGTGGCCGGATTCGAGTTCACCAGTACCACTTCGAATCCTTCCGCGCGCAGCGCCTTGCAAGCCTGCGCCCCGGAGTAATCAAACTCCGCCGACTGGCCGATGACGATCGGGCCAGAGCCGATGATCAGAATCTTGGAAACGTCAGTGCGTTTGGGCATGGATCAGTTTGAATTCCCAACTCCCCGTTTTGTCATCCCGACCAAGCAATGAGATTGCGGGCGATCTCATCGCGCGTGGAGGGATCTGCTGTCCTGGCTGATGCGACATGTTCAAAGGCAGGTCCCTCGACTTCGAGGATCGTTCGCAGCGCGAACGATCCTTTCCGCTCGGGATGACAGTCCTCGTGGGCCCTGCTCAACACTATGCAACGCCGATCTCCGCCTGGCTGCTTCCGACCACGCTTCATCTCCCCTTCCAATCCTCCATCATCTTCACAAAATCCTTGAACAGATAGTGGGAATCGTGTGGGCCGGGCGAAGCCTCGGGATGATATTGCACGCTAAACAACGGCAGGTTGCGGTGCCGCAGTCCCTCCAGCGTGCTGTCGTTCAGATCGATGTGCGTTAATTCGACCTCGCTGGCGGGAAGCGAGTCGGGATCGACGGCGAAGTTGTGATTATGCGCCGTGATCTCGACTTTGCCGGTCGCCAACTGCTTCACCGGATGGTTTCCCCCGTGATGTCCAAACTTGAGTTTGTAAGTCTTGCCCCCCAGCGCAAGTCCGGTAAGCTGATGGCCCAGGCAGATCCCAAAAACCGGAACCCGACCCATCAGCACGCGAATGTTCTCGACGGCATAGTTGCAAGGCTCAGGATCGCCGGGGCCATTGGAGAGGAAGATGCCATCGGGCTTCAAGGTGAGCACATCTTCGGCCATGGTTTCCGCAGGCACGACTGTGACTCGGCATCCTTCGGAGGCGAGTTTACGCAGAATGTTGTGCTTGATGCCGTAGTCGTAGGCCACAACGTGAAACTGAGGTTCGAGGTCCTTTACGCCAACAATTTCTGTTGGTTCGTGCGAGCGCTCCCCCGTCTCCCATATGTAGCGTTGCTTGGTAGAGACGACTTTCGCCAGGTCGGTACCATCCATCTTGGGAATCGAGCGCGCTTTGGCGATCAGTTTTTCGGGATCGCTCTCGATCGAAGAGATAACCCCGCGCATCACCCCGTTGTCCCGCAGGTGCCGCACCAGCGCCCGCGTATCAATGTCGCCGATGACCGGAATCTTGTAGCGTTCCAGGTATTCGTCAGTCACCTGCTGCGAGCGCCAGTTTGAGCTGATGCGAGAAAACTCGCGCACCACCAACCCTTCGATGTAGGGACGGGTGGCTTCGTTGTCGTCGGGATTGGTTCCGTAGTTGCCGATTTCGGGATTGGTCAGAACAACTATTTGCCCGGCATAGGAGGGATCAGTAAAGATTTCCTGATAGCCGGTGATGGAAGTATTGAAAACGACTTCGCCGTAGCACTCGCCGTTGGCGCCATAACCTTTGCCGCGGAAGATTCGTCCATCTTCCAGCGCAAGGACTGCTTGCATTGACTCTCCCACGAATGAATTTTTCAAATTTTATCAGGACGTTGTCAGCGGGTCCATGCTCGAAACTCGGAACTTGCGGATGGGGCGATCCTCGCCCATTACTTCGTCGGTGTCGGCTGCTCGTCGGGCGTTCCTCCATCGGCCGCAACCTTCCAACTGCCGTCGGCTTGCTTTTTCCAGATCGTAATATACGTTCCTCGCTGCCTTCCGATTTCCCCCTTCTCCGTTTTGTACGTGGCGAGAAACTTTCCTGCCGTGTAACCGAGGTCGCCGGAGGGAAAAATCTCTCCGCGAGCCGGCTCCCATTCCAGCTTGAAATCAGGATCACCGAACACCTGCTGATAAAAGTCCCTTATTCCCCGGATGCCGACGATCGGCTGCTTGCGGAGCACGACTGCATCCTCGCCAAAGAACGACATCCAGCCCTCAAGCCGCTTTTCCGCCGTCGCCTTGGCAAAATTGCGATCCGCGTTCAGCAGAGCCTGCTCCGGGCGCTGGGCAAAGGCGGTTGCGAGAAGCAAGAAACTGACAGGCAGAATGCAAATTTTGTACATGCAAGCCTCCGAGTAGAGGGCCAGGAATCCGAGTCCCGTGAATAGCGCAAAAGTAGCTCTTTCAACTGCGAAGATCGTTCGCCTTGCGAACGTTCTTGTCCTCAGGATGATTGGAGGTATCCGGTCCGGAAGAACATCCACGTTCAGCTAACCCGCCGCGGTTCTAACGAAGTATGCCCAGCTTGTCCATCGGCCAGTATACGAACACCGCCTTGCCATAGATGAATTGTCCGGGAACCGGACCGAAATCGCGGCTGTCGTTCGAACTGGTGCGATGATCACCCAGCAGGAAATAGGAATTGGCGGGAACGGTGATCTCCGGCATGGAACGGAGATCGGCATATTCGGCGGGAACGTAAGGCTCGTCCAGTGACTGGCCGTTCACGTATACCTTGCCGTCATCAATCCTCACCCGGTCCCCCGCCAGGCCGATTACGCGCTTGATATAGCGCTTCGAGAGATCCCGCGGATATTGGAAAACCACGATGTCTCCGCGTTCGATCGAGCCAAAGCGGTAAACAAATTTGTTTATGAAGATGCGTTCCTGGTCATCGAGGCCGGGCATCATGCTGGTGCCCTCAACCTTCACCGGTTGGTAAAGAAACACGATGATGAAGGTGGAGATGAGAAGCGAAATGAGAACGTCGCGCACCCACATCTCCAGGAGTGGCTTACGCCGCTGCGGAGGTGTCGCTTCTGATGTGCCCGCATCTCCCACGGCAGCAATTCTAATACGAAATTCAAATCGTTTGACGCTTAACTCCACAACTGTGCTAGCGACTTGCAGGCAGGCTACTGGTCAACGCTCCCGACGGGAAACTCGGGTTAATATATTGGGGAGGCTTGAGCATGAAAAGACCGGCCACCGTTCTGCTGCTGCTTCTGATGATCCTGGCCATGGGGATGCTTGCCGAGAGTAATAGTTCGCAAGTGCCGGCTCACCACACCGCGCCTCCAAAGAAGGGGGAGCAACTGCCACCAATTCTCCCCAAGGAACAGCTCTGGGGACCATCATTTCAGCACGCCTATCAGGTCCACGCTTATGAGCTGGCAGCCCGCATTCCCGCAATTCTCTATCAACAACCGTGCTACTGCTACTGCGAGCGAATCGGTCACAGCAGCCTGCACACCTGTTACGAGAACACGCATGCGGCGCACTGCGGCGCCTGTCTCAAAGAACTCTACTACTCCTACCTGATGCACAAGCGGGGCAAGACTGCAGCACAGATCCGCACGGGAATCATCGCGGGAGAGTGGGAAAAGGTCGATCTCGAGACTGCGGATCAGATCAATTGAATTGCGTCTAATCGCGAGGCAGATTCAGAAAATTGGTGTTGCCCGGTGGAGATTGGTCGAACTTATGCTTCTGGTGAACAAATCCCCGCGATAGGTTGACGCGTATTGGAGATTGGTTGTAACGTGCTTGCGACCCCGGCTTTTTCCACAGATCTGGATCACGAGCGCTCTTCGGCATCTCCGAGGCGGCAACCTGATGAAGAAGAAACCACCGGAAAAAGTTAAACCTTCATCATTTAAACAGCAGAAAAATAATATGGTTAAGCCTGATTCAGCAAAAGTAATAGGGATGAAACGCCCCGGCCAGCGAGAACGCTCTTTGAGTGAAGACCCGCAATTGGCACAGATCGTGCAAAACTACGAAGCTGGTCTCCGCGCCATGCAGGAGCGTAAGTTCGAGAAAGCAAAAGGGTTATTTCAGAAAGTTGTGTCCGGAACCAGCAAGGAGCTAGCGGATCGCGCACGTGTGCATCTGAATGCCTGTGACCAGCACATGGCCAAGTCCAGCATCAATTTCAAGACTCTGGAAGAGCACTACGATTACTCCATCTCCTTGATGAATATAGGAGATTACGTGACCGCGCGGGAGCACCTTGAAGAACTGGTGAAGAAACACCCCACCGCCGACTACGTCTGGTACGGACTGGCCGTCCTGGAGTGCCTGACAGGTCACGTGGAGGATTCCCTGAAGCGGCTCGGCGAAGCCATCCGGCTAAACCCAGCCAATCGCTTCCAGGCTCGCAGCGACGCCGACTTCAACAACATGGCAGACGATCCACGCTTTACTGAATTGCTTTATCCCGAACCCACCGACTCTTCGCCCTGGAACCAGAGCGGCTCCCCGCGTTAGGCCCAGCAGTGACCGGAGGAAAACAAAAATCGAGGCAGGACGACGGGGCGCTGAAAGTCGTCTCCATTGGAGGGGGCACCGGTTTATCCACGCTGCTTCGTGGGCTCAAACACTTCGTTATTCCTGCCGGGTCCCATGTTCAGGAAAGCGAACTGCATTCATCCGCGCTTAAGCCTGCCATCGCCGACCTGACAGCGGTAGTAACCGTAACCGACGATGGCGGATCCAGTGGCAAACTGCGCAAAGAGTTTAATATTCTCCCCCCTGGGGACATCCGCAACTGCATCGTGGCACTCTCCGAAGATGAGGCGCTGCTTTCGCGGTTGTTCAAATACCGCTTTCCTGCGCAGTCAGGACTGGCCGGCCACAATTTCGGCAATCTGTTTCTCACGGCGCTTACTGCCATCACCGGCGACTTCGCGGAGGCGGTTCGGCTATCCGCGGGAGTCCTGGTAAGCCGCGGCCACATCTACCCCGCGACCACTGCGAACTGCGAACTGGAAGCGCAGATGGATGATGGCACCCGGGTCCGCGGCGAGACCAGCATCACTGCCAGCAAGCGCCGCATCCGCCAACTCACTATGATCCCCGGTGACGTGAAGCCTATGCCGCAAACCCTGGACGCGATCCGCCATGCCGATCTGATCACCATCGGCCCGGGCTCGCTTTTCACCAGCCTGATCCCCAATGTCCTGGTTCGGGGTATTCCGGAGGCCATCGCCAAATCAGACGCTATTAAGGTTTTTGTCTGTAACCTGATGACCCAGGCCAATGAGAGCCTGGGGCTCTCCGCAGCGGATCACATTCGTGCCATCTACGAACATGCAGGGCTGGAAGTTTTTGACTACGCGCTGATCAATGTGAAACCGGCCTCAGCGGATATGCAGGCGAAGTACGCCTTAGAAGGCGCATCGCAGATCGTAATCCAGCCTGAAACCATCGAAGCCCTCGGTGTGCGGCCGATTTTTGGAGACTTCCTCATCGAAGATCGTGGGGTAGCTCGTCACGATACCGACCGCGTGGCTCAGGAACTGCTTCAGCTGGCGGTGAACCAAGGCGTTGGTGCCACCGTCCATTCCTAGTTCGTAGGTTCCGGCACTCTCCACTTCAGTAACACCCTGCCTCGTCCAGCTACTGGCGACCTCGTGTGCCCCTCCTTTAATATGGCCCCAATGTCACAGAGGCAAAATCCTTCTTCGAAGAAGCAGAACCCCGTCAAAGCGCCCGGTGAGCCAAAGATTGCCATCGCGATTATGGCCGCAGGCAAAGGCACTCGATTGAAGTCCAAACACCCTAAAGTGCTCCATGAAATCGGAGGCAAATCGCTGTTGCGGCACGTGATTGATGCCGCAATACAAGTAGTGCCGGCGGATGACGTTTACGCAATTATCGGGTTTGAGGCAGACCGGGTTCGCCAAGCCGTGGCTGACACCGGCGTCTGCTTCATCGAACAACCCGAGCAGCAAGGGACCGGCCACGCCATCATCGTGGGGCGGGATGCGTTGGCAAAGTACGACCATGTGCTCGTGCTTTCTGGCGATACTCCCCTGATTCGTCCCGAGATCATTGGGCGGTTGCGCGATTTCCATCTTCAGCGGCAATCCGCGATGACCTTGCTTACCGCCGAACCGCCGGATCCCACCGGTTATGGCCGCGTCATCCGCAAGGCGAAGAATGGGAAGCCGAGCGACGAAGTCAGCGCGATTGTGGAACAAAAGCAATTAAGCGATACGCAACAGAAGTTGCGCGAGATCAATTCTGGAATTTACGCCTTTGCGGCCAAACCCCTGTTCGCTAACATCGATCAGCTCTCCACCAATAATCCCCACCGTGAGTACTACCTCACAGATATGGCCCAAATCTTGAACAAAGCAGGCGCCAGAGTGCTTGCGTTCAAGGAAGGCGAGATTGCCGAGACCCTGGGCATCAATACCCGTGCGGAACTCGCCCGCCTGGATACCCAGCTGCGTTTACAAAAGTGCGCTGAGTTGATGGATGCAGGCGTAACCATCTACAAGCCTGAGACCTGCGTGATTGACAGCGACGTCACGGTCGGACCGGACACGATTATCGAGCCTTACGTGCAGCTGCTGGGCAAGACTCGTATTAGCGCCGATTGCCACATTCATTCCGGTAGCGTGATCGTGAGTTGCGAGATCGGAGAGGAGACCGTCATCCGGCCTTATTCCGTGCTCGAACGCTCGCGCATCGAGCGCAAATCGAGCATCGGTCCGTTTTCGCATCTGCGGCCGGGAAACCAGGTTGGTCCCGAAGCCCACATCGGAAACTTTGTGGAGCTGAAGAAAACCAAAATCGGCCAGGGCTCTAAGGCGAACCATCTGACCTATCTGGGAGACTCCGTAATCGGCGATAACGTGAACATCGGCGCTGGGACCATCACCTGCAACTACGATGGCGTGCAAAAGCACCAGACAGTCATCGAGGACCAGGTTTTTGTGGGCAGCGACAGCACCCTGGTAGCGCCGGTAAAACTCGGCCGCGGCGCCTACGTGGGAGCTGCCTCTTGCATCACTGCGGACGTTCCGGAAGGCGCACTCGCCATCGGCCGTGGACGCCAGGTCAACAAGGAAGGCTGGGTGAAAGAGCGCAGGTCAAAGTTGGCTGCGAAGAACGGCAATAAGTGAAGAGTGGTGTCGGGGCCAGCGCTCGAAAGACCATACCCGGCACTCGATTGTCATCACGAGTCGGCGCAGCCGACGAGGGATCTGCTTCCTTTCTTGACCGCTTCATTGACTTCACAGCGGAGCGAGGGCCCATTGACTCAGGACCACCGAATTACCGTCCCGCCGAAGCCATCGTCTTCTGCGATAGCACAATCTGCCTCAACACCGGCACTGGCAATGCCCCTTCGTCCAGAACCCGATTGTGATACTCCATCATGTTGAACTTGTCGCCCATGCGGGCCTGGTATTCTTGGCGCAGCTTGAACCACTCTCGCAGCCCCACGTAATACATCGGCAGTTGCACTGACTCGAGCTTCGCGCGGCGCAACTTACCGTCAGCTTCTGCCTGGGTTTGGAAGCACTCCTTGGTCATCAGGTCCAGAGCCTGCTGGTCGGTCATGTTCATAGTGTGCATGCGTACGTCGAGAATGGTATTGGCGAGCAGACGCAGCCGCAGCTTGCGCATCACCATGCGGAAACGCGGATCGTTATTGAGAAATCCCTCGTCCATCATGACCTGCGCGATGTACTCCGCCCACCCCTCGATGTATGGGCCGTTACCGAACTGGGCGCGCAGCACACGCCGGGTTTCCGGTTGCAGGTTGTTGGCGTGTTCCGCCTGGATGTAATGCCCGGGAAGCGCCTCATGAATGCTCAGCCACTTCAGCGTATAACTGTTGTACTCGCGCAACTTGGATTCCGCTTTTTCCGCCGGCATTTTGGGATCGATCGGCGTGACCCAGTATTGCGCCTCCGCTGTCGGCTCCAGGGGCGGCGAGCCGTGGAAACCCGCCACGGAATAAATCCCCCGCATGAATACCGGTGTGGGAATGACCTTTAGGTTTTCGCGATCGCTGAGCGCCACGATCTTCTTTTCCCGGATGAATTGCGTAATCTCGACCAGATCCGCCTTAACCGCATCCATCAGCTTGTCCCGGTCAGGATGATCATCCGAGATGCGATAGAGAACTTCGCCGATGATCGTGTTCTCTCGGTCATGCGGCGACAACTCCGCATGCTCGGAGTGATCGGGATACATCTGCTTGTGCATCGGCATCGCCAGTCGCAGCATCTCCGCGCGCACTTCCTTCAGTTCGCGCTCGGCGTCGGCAAGGATTTGCTCGGGTGTGACTGGGGTCTCCAGAACGTAACGAAACTTGTCGGGATAAAACTCTTTGCCCAAACGCCAGGTTCGCGAAGGGGGCCGCTTCCCGAGATCGTCTTTAAGCCACTGGGAAAAGTCCTGTAATGCCTGAATTGCTGATGGCGCCACGGCGGCATATTTTTCTGCCAGCGGCGACGCTGCCGGAATCTCCTCTTTCAAAGTTGTTTCAATCAGATCGACATTGCCATCGTTCTCTTCGATCGCGGTGCTGACGAAGATGGGATCGGCATCAACCAGAACCGTCTTCGCCTGCTTGACCGCAGTGGGAATCTCGCCGACGCGTGCCAGCACATGTCCCAGGCGGACCTCTTTGGATGCGTACGCCTGGGTCATCGGAAGGAAGAGGGCATTGCCAATATCTTCCACGTAGATCGTAGGGTTGTGCTTGTACTTTTCAACCCGCTGTAGGTCGAGGAGAGAGAGCGAGATGTTGTCATCTATGATCTGCCAATCAGCATCCTCTTCCGGGTTCAGCTTATTTCGATCGACGCCGTGGAAGGTGGTCTGCCACTGGCGATAGAACTGGCGCTTTTCCTCGAAGCCATGCTCGCTATAGTCATCCAGCAGAGCGTCCAGTTCGATAACCCGGCCACCCGGCAGCGCGTGTTTGTGGTAGCCGGCCTGCGAGGCATTTACCGGGGAGAGCGCCAGCGACTCCTTCATGAAGCGGTCTGCCAATTCCGAGAAATCCTTCGCCTGGGCGGTCCGCAGGACTTGCTTCTTACTTTTCGCGTCACTCACTTTTCCTTCTTGAGCGCTCGCGAGCGTGCCTATGACCAACAGCGCGAGCAGGGTGAACATACGACAGCATCTCATGCCATATCTCCAGTGACCGATGAGTATAAACAACAGCGACGGATTCAGTGACGGTTACCGGCGGAACTGGAGGTGGCGTGGGACGACTCAGTGCATTTCGTCGCCATTTGCTTGGGACATAGCGCAGCCGAAGGACCGCCGTGGCTTGGCCAGTTTCCGGTCCGCTTTATGTGCCTGCCGGCGCCTTGGCAGGCTCTTCCGGTTCATTGGCGCGCAGATGTTGCAGGATCTGGCGAATCAGCGCAATCAGATCAGTTACTTCAAATGGCTTGCTGATGTAGAGAATGCCATTTTCGTCCAGGAAATTGCGGATTGTCGGATCGGTAAGATTCGACACCGTAAAGATCACCCGGTCTTTGAGTTGAGGAGCGTTGGCACGAATCCAGCGATAGACGTCCGGACCGCTCCAACCACCTGGCATGCTGCTGTCCAGCAGCACGGCATCGAAACTCTCTTCTCGCAGCCGAGCCACCGCTTCCCTGCCATTGTCGAAGACGACCACCTCTGCTCCGGCTCCCTTGAGCACTTCCTGCTCGAAATCCAGCACTGCCTCCTCGTCATCGATGATCAAAACCCTGCCGCGCAGTGGCACCACGTGTGCCGCCGCATGTGTTTCGTCGGCTTTGGGTTCCGCCGCAGCGACCGGAAGCTTCACCTCAACCACCGCACCTCCCTGGGGATGGTTGTACGCACGGATGTCTCCGCCATGTTCCTTCACGATGCCATAGCAGATACTCAGCCCCAGACCGGTGCCTTTGCCTATGCTCTTAGTGGTGTAGAAGGGGTCAAAAATGCGGTTGACCTCGCGAATGCCTGGGCCGCTGTCGCGAAATTCCGCCGACACCTGTGCCCCTTCGCGATGCACGCGCACCTCAAGATGTCCGCCCTTGCATTTTTCCAGAATCGCATCCACGGCGTTGTTGATGATATTCAGAAAGACCTGCTCCATCTGGTGCGCGTCCGCGACCACCGGCGGCAAATCCGCGTCGAGGTTCCTTATCACGACGATGTTGTTGACGTTGAGGTCATATTCCCGCAGCGCCAGCGTGTCCTCCAGCACCCGGCAGAGATCAACCGGCATCTTCGCCGGCTTACGCTGGCGCGCGAACGAAAGCAAGTTATGCACGATGCGCTGGGTGCGCTGCGCCTGCTTGTGCATCTTCTCGATGTAGTCGCGGATGCGAGGCTCCAGCGCTTCCCCTTCCAGCAGCTGGGCGTATCCCAGGATGGCGGTCAGGGGATTGTTCAGTTCATGTGCCACGCCGGAAATCAATTGCCCGACGGCAGACATCTTTTCGCTTTGCAGCAGTTGTTCCTGCGTGCGCCGCAGGTTGTCGTAGGCGTGCACGGTTTCGTCGTACAGCCGCACTTTCTCAGTCGTGTTGGCCAGTTGCCGGCTGATCGCGACCATGAGTTTTTCGTCAAAGGGCGAAAAGTGCTGTGGCTCGCGGCTGCTCACCCCTAGTACGCCTACCATCTTGTCGCCAGCCCACATCACCACCCACAGCCACGATTGGAGCCCTTCCTCGATGATGAATTGGCGGGGCACCGCGCACAGTTCCAGGTTCTGCCGCTCGGTCACCACCTCCAGGTGGGTACGCATAACTGTGTCCAGCAGCTCTTGCGAAAGCTCGATATTCGGGAGCTTCTGCCCCAGTTCCGATGTATGCCCAAATGCCGCACAGCGTCGCAAAGTGCAGCTTTCGTGATCAAGAAGAAAAACGGAGCCCGTGTCCGCCGCAAATAGGTCTACCACCTGCCGAAGAGCAATGTTAAGGATCTCATCCAGATCAAAAGACTGGTTGGCCGCCACGGCAATGGTATTCAGTGCGTGCAGCTCCCGGTTGCGGCGGCTCATCTCCTCTTCCGCCCGCTTCTTCTCAGTGATATCCAGCAGCACACCCTGATAGCGGACGATGCGCCCAGAGGCATCGCGCGTGGCAAAACTGTTCTCCAGCACCGTCATCTTGGAACCGTCTTTACGCCGTAGTGGGACTTCGAGGTTCTTAACGTAGCCTTGCTCCGCGGTCTTACGGAGAAACGCGTCTCGGTCCTCGGGATGCAGATAGAACGTAGGCGCTATATTTAGCGACAACACCTCTTCGCGTCGGTCATATCCCATCATGCGGACAAAGGCATCGTTGCAATCCATTAAGCGTCCGTCGGGGGTCGAAACGAACACACCCTCCTGAACCTGCTCGAAGAGGGTGCGATAGCGCTGTTCGGCAACGCGCCGCTCGGTGATATCGCGGATGATGTGAATGGTGCCGGCGGCGGCGTCTTCTTCGGTATACACCGATGTAGAAACACTCGAGAAGCCTCCGAAGCAGGGATCGGGAGCATCGCCGCTGGCGGCCTTGGCAGTGAAACAATAAGGGCACTTCTTCCATCCCGCGAAATTTTGCGGCAACACCGCTTCACAGGGCTGGTAAATCACCTCGTTGATAGGCTTGCCTACCCGCTCCAGAAGCGCGCGGTTGGTGCGAATCACCTTGAACTCGGCATCGTGAACCAGAATTGGATCGGAAATGGAATCGAAGGTGTTCACCCACTGCCGCTGCGATCGCTTGATCTGATCGAGCAGCTGCAGATTTTCCATGGCGATGCCCAGCTGGTTGGCAGTGGCTGCCAGGAATTCCATTTCTTCCGGGCGGTACGTACGGGCGTAGGAGCAACCCAGCGATAAGGTTCCGATCACTGAGCTCTTGCCTTTCACGGGCAGCACAATGATGTGATTCAGGTGTTCTTCCTGCAATCCCCGCCGCACCATGGGGTCAGGATAGTTGTGCTGCAACACCAAAGGCTCACCTGCGCGGATCAGCATAGCTCCGTGGTCCGACGAAATATCGGTATCGCGGTAGTTGGCGGTGAATTGATTCGACAGCCCGGTCTGATGCTTGATGACCAACTGATCGTGCTCCAGCAGCCGAAACCAGGCTGCCCGCGCTCGCATCAGTTGCTTGAGTTCTTCCAAAGCCACCACCACCACCGGCTCATAGTTCTGCGCGTGGGCAATGGCAGTCGTGATCTGGTTTACTACCTCCAGGCGCTGGGTGCGCTTGTTGGAGTTGTCCAGTACCACCACCAGCATGCTCAGCCCGAGCAGAACTTCGACCGCCACCTCCGTCCCTGCCAACGCGTGGGGCACCCCAGGAGAAGGGTCCATCTGCAACAGCGCCAGCATGATGGCCATCAGCCACAGACCGGGCTCGCTTCGCGCCCAGCTGAAGCGCAGAATGCATAACGCGGTACCGATGGTGAGGCCGTGATAAATGCACTCTACGGCCATGGTTAGAGCCGCGGAGTGAGGCCATATCCATGAGTTCAGCAGGGTCAGCAGAAGTGCCAGCGCGCCAAGGGAGAGCACCAGCGTCAGTTTGCGGCGCTGCTGGATGTACAGCATCACCGCTACTGCGAGGAAGACAACACAGAGAATAAAGGACGCGCGGATGACAGCCACCAGATTTGCCGCCGGCAGGGCGTCGCCGGGCTGCTCTAGCAGCAACTGGTACGCCAGGTAAGTCGACCAGCCCAGAATCCAGAAGAAAAGATAGCGCTCGCGGAAGGCGCGCAGGATAAGCACTGCAGCCGCCAGCAGGATCAGTGCGCTGGCCCCGCCGGTCAATGCTTGCAAGCCCAGACGCCCGCCGGCCCAACCTAACCATTCGGCAGTGCAGGGGATAACGATGGCCATTGAGTCCCGTAAATTCTACGGAGTACTCACTCAACGTCTCTCTATATCATGCATGCTAATGGTAACTTTGGTAATTACAAGGGGCAGGGTTAACAAATTGGGAACTGAGGTACAATGCCCGTTCACCACAGGATCGGGGAATGCCTTCGGATCGAATTCTCGTCGTTGATGACGAGGAAGCAATTCGCGAAATCGTTGCTTCGATGCTCACGATGGCGGGATACCAGACCCGCCAGGCCGGTTCGGGTATGGAAGCCCTCGCCATCCTGGACTCGGGCGAGCAATTTGAGCTCATCCTCTCCGATCTGATGATGGCCGAGTTGGACGGCATCGGCCTCCTGGAACGCACCAAGGAAAAATATCCCGACATGCCGGTGGTGATGGTCACCGCCGTGCACGACATCTCGGTAGCTCTGGCGGCGATCCGCAATGGCGCCTACGACTATCTGCTGAAACCCTTCGAGCGTGAGCAACTGCTGGCCACCGTCCGCCGGGCGATGGAAAACCGCCGGCTCAAGCTGGAAAACCGTGCCTACCAGACGAATCTGGAATCCCTGGTGGCGGCGCGCACCGACCAACTCCGCCAGGCAATGACCGATCTGGAGCGCTCTTACGACATCACTCTGGAAGCGCTGGGAGACGCGCTCGATCTGAAGGATGCCGAGACCGAAGGCCACTCCAAACGGGTAACCGCTTTCACCATCGCCGTGGCCCGTGCCATGGGACTAAGCGCGGAGAAAATTCGCGTGATCGCCCGTGGTGCCTTCCTCCACGACATTGGAAAAATGGCCATCCCTGATGCCATTCTGCGCAAACCGGGTGCGCTCACTCCGGAAGAGATTGAGATCATGCGTGAGCACTGCTGGCATGGTTTTCAGATTCTGCGCAAGATCCCCTTCCTGGCCGAAGCGGCTGACATCGTTTACGCCCACCAGGAGCGCTATGATGGCTCCGGCTATCCCCGAAAGCTCAAGGGAGACGAAATCCCCTTAGGGGCGCGCATTTTCGCCCTCGCCGATACCATGGACGCCATCATGTCGGACCGCCCCTATCGTCCGGCACAACCTTTTTCCGCAGCACGCGACGAAATCGTGCGCTGGTCGGGCCGGCAATTCGATCCGCAGATCGTGAAAGTCTTTCTGCAGATGCCGGAAACCATCTGGATGGACCTGCGCAAGGAAATCAATTCCAAAATCTACCGCTTCACAGAAACCCCTCCGCCCAAACCTGGCAAATTTGTGTCGGTGTGAAAAGCAGTCAGTAATCAGGAACACGTAGGAACGGACGTCTCGTCCGTTCAGTCGAGCGGAGCTCGACAGCAGCCGGGATCCGCTCCTATCCCGCTGAATACACTCTTCGATGATCTGTCAAAGGAAAACTTCTGAAGGATGGACTGCCACCTCGCCCCCTTCGGCGGAGGCTGGGACCTGCTTGTCGAATGCTCACTACTGCTTGCTGACTCTGATTGCTGGTTTTCAGCGCATCGCCAGTTGCATCGATTCGGCCATGCGGTCCAGGGTGGCCTGAATGCGTTCCAATTGCTCTTGCGCCGATTCGTTCCACCCCAGCAGCTCTTGCGGAGTGCTGGGCACTTCTTGCCCCAGCCAGTTGAGGAACCGCTGACCGCGTTCCGTAAGAAACAGCGCACCCAGCCCGCCAATTCCCAGCAGCGTAACCGGCACGTACCATTTGCGCATCGTGATCTCCCCGGGCCGATTGTGGCCTGCGTACCTCCAGATGCTACCCAGCACCGGGGACGGGTAGCCACCCATCTTTGGTAACTTTCATTACTTTCGCGTGTTTTATATATCCGAAATGATGCGGCCCCAAAGCAGCACTTTGCGCTGGGGGACACATCCAACTTATAGACCCTGAAATCAAGAACTTCGAGGTTGAAGCCATGAGCCCAACTCGGCCTGCGGTCATAGCGTTGTCGATGTTGCTTTTAGCGGCGCTGCCGGTTACCGCGCAGTTCAGCACCCGGGAACCCAGCACCTCCCCGGGACCCAACTGGATTCCCGATGGAACCCATTTCATCGTGCGCCTGGACAATTCCTTAGACACCGCCAAGATCGACCGTGGCAAGCACTTCAACGTCAAGCTTGCCGAAGATCTCACGGCTCCAAACGGAGCCATCATTCCGCGTGGGGCAAAAATTAAGGGGCACGTCAGCGACGTCGAGCGCGGACTCCATGGGCGCATATTGCTCAGCTTCGACGAGATCAACACTCCCCATGGCTGGATGCCGCTCGCAGCTACGGTTACCGATGTCCCTGGCGAGCACGCCATGAAGACCGAAGATGAGGAAGGCCAGATCGAGCGCAAGGGACGCGACAAGGTCCATGTTGCCGAGGCCGCTGCCGTCGGCGCAGGTGTCGGTGCGATTGCCGGCGCGGCTGCGGGTGGTGGAAAGGGAGCCGCCATCGGTGCCGCAGCGGGAGCCGGGCTGGGAGCTGGCACCGGTATTCTGACTGATCGCAATCTTAAGCTCGAAAAAGGTCAGCAGTTGGAACTCAGGCTCGATCGGCCGCTCGAAGTGCCCTTTCGCTAGACTCTTCGCGCCAGTAAGTCCCAATGCACGGAGCCGCGCATTGGGACTTCGTCCTTCCCGTTGACTTGAGGTTGTCATCCTGAGCGACGCGCCCGACTGTCTTTCCCGACCCGCGTTTGTTGCGGGTCGCGGGCGCGGAGTCGAAGGATCTTGCGTTTTCTCACCCCTTGCTTCCACAGCACAGCGCACGCGTGAGAGTCTGTGTGAGAACTCTCGGAGCTGAATCGTCTGAAATCGCGACACTCTACCCCGGTTCTCCATCACGTCCTCCCGTGCCCGCGCTCACTGCCCCGATGTACGTGCAGGGTGAATCCTAGAATTGGTGAATTCCGAGTCCACGCGTCTGCGCGATCCGCGCTACTACTGGCGTGTCTGGCTGGCCAGCACCGTCATGGTGGGGGCTATTTTCCTCATTCCATTCGCTTTGTTCTTCCTGATCTTCAACACCCAACCGGCCCTCAAGCGCACTATTCTGCTCAACGCCCTGCCTTGTGCTGGTATCGGTCTGGTGCTGACCGCGCTGGCCAGCACTCATGCCGTACGCTATCTGCACAATCTGATCCGCCAGACCGCCAAAGCCCTGGAACTGGCCGAAATTCGCGAACATGAGCGCGACCTGGCCCAGCAGGAGCTGATCCGCAAACTGCAGCAGGAGCGCGAACTCGAGCGCAAGAAGGTCCAGTTCGAGGCCCAGCTTGCGGAATACGAAAAATACGCTGCCTTGGCGCAACTGGCTTTGGGTGCCGCCCACGAGATCAATAATCCATTGCTGGGCATCCTCTCCCACCTCGAACTGGAACTCCGCGATGCCCGCAATCCCGAGCAACGTCTCGAGATCGAGCAGTGCATCCAGGGCACCAAGCGCATCTCCTCCACCGTGCACGGACTGCTCAACTACACGCGTCCCACGCCGCTGTGGCTGAGCCAGCTAAATGTGCAGCGCCTGATTGATGAAACCCTCGCTTTCCTCTGTCATCAGCCGCTGTTCCGCGTCATTCGTCTGGAGAAACAGATTCCGGCTGACCTTCCCGACATCAGCGCCGATGCTAACCAGCTCTCGCAGATCTTCATGAACTTGCTGCTGAACGCTGCGGAAGCAATCTCGGAAGGCGGCTCCATCACCATTTCCGCCGAGAAGAAAGGCGACGATTCGATCCAAATTCACATACGCGACACCGGCTGTGGTATTCCCGCCGACATCCTGCCGCACGTTTTCGAGCCGTTCTTCACCACCAAGCGCGGCAAGGGGACAGGGCTCGGCCTCAGCATCAGCCAGGCTTACGCGCGCAGCCACGGAGGCGATATCCACATCAAAAACTCCCCTCCCCACGGGACCGAGGTCACGCTGGATCTGCCTGTTCGACCGCAGGATGCCCCCGTGCTGGAAGACGAGGAAGTCGTCGTATGAACGCATCGCCGCAGTTACCGTCCTCAATTGCTGAAAGTGACACGCAACGCCTTCGCCTTCTGCCGGCGGAGGGCAGGATCCAGAACCAGAGAGCCATTCTGGCCAAAAGCGAGAATTGGAAGCCATGCCCCATTCCATCCTGGTAATCGACGACGAAGCGCTGACCGTGCGTACCATCAGCCGAGCCTTGCGCGAGGAAGAGTTCGACGTCTTTGTTGCCATGTCAGGGGAAGAGGGGATTGAGGTCTTCAATCAGGAAAAACCGGAGATCGCCCTGGTGGATGTCGTGCTCCCCGGCATTGACGGCATCGAAGTCTTGCGCCAGATCAAGCGTCTTGCGCCGGACACCGTGGTGGTGATGATGAGCGCATACCGCATGGTGGATCGGGCTGTGGAATCCATGAAGCTGGGCGCCTACGACTACCTGATCAAGCCCTTCCATCTCGCCGATATGGTCAACACCATTCGCCGGGCCACGGAAATGCTTTCCCTCCGGGTACGTGTCCACGAGACGGTGGAGACGGCCAGGGGCCGTTACGATTTTGGCCGCGTCGTGACTCGCAATCCCAAAGTCGCCGAGATGCTGGAAATCGCTCACAAAGCTGCTGAATCGGATCGCACTACCATCCTGATTCAGGGTGAGAGTGGCACGGGCAAGGGTGTACTGGCCAAGGCCATTCACTACAACAGTCCCCGCGCGCAAATGCCGCTTCTGGAGCTGAATTGCGCTTCCCTCCCCGACACCCTGCTGGAAAGCGAACTTTTCGGCTTCGAGCCAGGTGCCTTCACCGACGCCCGCCGCCGCAAGGAGGGCCTGCTCGAGCGCGCTAGTGGCGGTACGGTCTTTCTCGACGAGATCGGCAACATGTCCTCAAGCGTTCAGGCCAAGCTACTCCGCGTGTTGGAGGAAGGAACCTTCATGCGCCTGGGCGGCACCAAGCCCATTCGCGTCGATGTTCGTATCGTGGCCGCCACCAATGCTCGCCTCAAAGAATCCATCGCCCAGGGCAAGTTTCGGGAAGATCTTTTTTATCGACTGAACGTTGTCCCCCTCTACATTCCGCCGCTCCGCGACCGCAAAGAAGATATCCTTCCGCTCGCCCTCGACATGGTTCAACGCTTCAACCGCGAGCTCAAGAAGAACTTCACCGGCTTCACTCCCGCCGCCGGCGATCTGCTGGTGCGCTATCCCTGGCCGGGAAACATCCGCGAATTGAAGAATGTCATCGAGCGGACGATGATTCTCGCTCCCGAAGGCGAGATCGACGCCGCTTATCTCCCCGAGGAAATCCGCGATCACCAACCCGAGCCGGAGCCGCTCGAACCGCTCTCCTCTCTCGACCTGTCTCCCACCGGCCACCAGTTCGTCAGTCTGCGCGAACTCGAGGAACGCTACATCCACGAGGTACTCTCGCTGACCGGCAACAATAAGGCCCAGGCCGCCCGCATTCTGGGAATTCATCCCACTTCCCTGCTCCGGCGGCTGCGCAAGGAACAGGTGGAGGATTGACAGAGCGCGATGGTTTCGACGCGGGACTACCGGGCACCCCTGAGGCGTTGAAAAGCGGACCAAATGCGCACTGACGTCGCTGTGCCCCACAACAAAAACGGCGACCTTTCGGCTGCCGTTTCGTTTAATTCACGTTTGTGCTGTTAGTCCACTCGCTGCCGCCCCGCATTCGGATTCTTCGCGGGAAACACGCTCAGCGCGGACGCAAGCCGGAAGTTCAGCTGGGTTTCGGGTGGCAATTTGATCTGCTGTCCCTTGGTGACTCCCTGCACCGTGGTCCCCGCGCCAGCTCCAACCCCAGCTCCGATAGCAGCGCCTTTACCTCCACCAGCCAGACCACCGATCAGAGCACCGAGGGCTGCGCCGCCACCGACTTTAGCTGCGGTGTTCTTGCCGCGGCCAGCTCCTTCCTTTTTCCAAGAATCAGTGTGCAGATCGTAGTTCTTCCCGCCTACAGTGATTTGCGTCAACTCCACTGCCAGTTCCGAACTGCCGGCGAAGTGGGCAGCATCTTTTGCCGCTACCACACGGCCGGTGATATCCGCTCCAGCAGGCACCACGACCTGTTCCCCGTTTGTGAGTGGCTGGTCCAAGGTAGCGCGGAAGGTGTCACCGACCTTGTTCTTGTCGCTATCCAGGCTGTCAATCAGGCGGACCTGTATCGGCGTACCCTCAGAAATCGTAACCGGCTGCGGTGGAGGCGGAGGGGGTGGCGGAGGCGGCGCTGCCGAAGTCGCGGGTGGTTGCTCGGCAGCCTGCGTACCGTTGTCGGTATTGTTGTGCGCAACCTGGGATGTCGGCTTGGGGCGAGCCCTTCCAGCAGCAGGCTTGGCCGGTGCCTTCTTCACCTCGGGCGCAGGAGCAGGAGTCTCTTGCGGAGGCGGCGTCTGGGCTACTGGTGGCGCCACTTGCAGGCTGTTCACCACTGTCCGTACGCCCGGAATCTGGCCAGCGTCATTCGCCGCCAGTTCACGCTCTGCATCGTTAGCTACCGTGCCGGTCAGCGTAACCACTCCGTTGGCTGCCTGAACCGCAATCTGTTGCTTGCTCTGTATCCCGGCGTCAGACTGAATCTTGTTTTGCACGTCGCCAATGAGTTGCGCGTCTGTACGTGTCTTCGAACAGCCCACTGCCGCGGTCAGAGCCAGCAATAGCGACAGCATGATCACGGCTACGGGGAATCTCGCCTTCATAACGTCACCTCTTTTTGTTTGGGCAGACACCGAATTAGATGCACCGAGAACATGGAATACTGCCTTAGTTTGGGGTTGCCAGCAAGGCACCGCCTTGAGGCCTGTACTGTTGTGCCCTACTGAGTGCAAGTAGTCTGCCGTGCTCTTCAACCAGATTGCAAGACGCTTCATCCCATAGAAACAAAAGGGGAAAAAATCGCAGCTTAGCCGTGAGTTTTTGCCTGTCCGATGACCCCGGCTTGTGGTAAAAAGTTCGCTTCGCTCCCTGGTTTTTGCTTTCCAAGGAGGCCCAAAATGCGTCGAAAGATGGTGGGTACACGAACCGGCAGAACAAGCGAAATGCCGATCCAGGTTGAGCGCAGCGAATTCGATCCCAGCGTGGGTTTTCAGTACTACGTTTACTTCAAGCCCCACATGGAAGAAGAAGGTGGGCACGTCCATACACGCATGCCCATCGAAACCGCTGTCTCCGTAAGTGAAAGCGGCGAACTGGCTGATTTCACCTTTGAAGTTCCTAAGTCTTGTCGCAGCGATCACGCCCTCAGCTTCGTCCGCAAGCATGAAGGAGTCAACTATGTCGCCCCTCGCCTCTTTGTTGACTTCCCCGGAAACAACGGTGACGCGGTGATCCGCGCCTCCGCCCACCTTGACCTTGATCTGATTGGTCGAATTGTGGGCATGGAAATTCTGTGGTCGCCGCCGGAACGGAGCAACTAGCCATCATCAGTTGTCGAGCGAGCCGCTTTGAAAGGGCTCGGCCTTAGCCGAGCCGTAATAGCGAGGTCGTTCGGCTTTTGCCCTGTGGGGTTTCCCCAACAAGGAGGTTCTTTCACAATTAGTCCGGATGAACAGCAAAACCTTGAGGAACGGTCTTTGTAAATCGGGGTCTTTTTCAGGCGGCGAAGGGTCCGCTCCTGCCGTGATGATTCTTGTGGTAGTCGCACAGCCACTCTGAAATCAACTCCCAGCCGCGCTGGTAATCCGCCTGAGCCTCCGGCCGCCCTTGCAGACCGGTATGTCGAATCTCGAGCCGGGTCCCGCTGACTTCCGCTTCCAGCAAAAACTCAACTTCTTCCGCGTGACTCTTCTCGTGCGATCCCACCCAGGTTGAGCACAGCCGGGTCGGCGCCTCAATCTCCAAATACACGCCATGCATACTTCCCAACTTGCCCTGGGTGTCACGCCAATCAAGATGGAATCGCCCACCCACCCGCAGATCGACATTTGCAGAGGTAAGCCACCAGCGTTCGCGATGGCCCCACCATTCCAACATCTTTTCGGGACGAGTCAGGCTGGCGAAAACTCCCGGCGGAGAGTCCGGGATGTGACGTACAACAACGATCGTGTGATCCAAACTTGGCATGAAGGCAAATTATAAGCTCAAGGCTAGTCCAAAGACACAAGTTCGGCAAACGGAATCGATTTCAGTTTCATCCCAACTCGGTCTTCTTCTTGTACAAGTGAGAGATCTGACGCGCTCATGAGTGTGGGCACCTTCTGTAAGTAAGACTGGGACAAGAGACCTTTTGAGGCAGTGACAGACGGCTCTCTTGCATCGAAATCCCTAATACGCCCAGCGCAGCAGAGTAGCGCCTACGGTGAAGCCTGCCCCCACTGCAGCCAGCAGAACCAGGTCGCCTTTCTTGAGTCGGCCTTCGTCGAGTGCGGTCTGCATGCCCAGCGGGATGGTGCCGGAAGTCGTATTACCGTAGCGCTCGATGTTGATCACGACTTTGCCCAGATCCATTCCCAACCGCTCAGCCGTGGCGGTGATAATGCGCCGATTTGCCTGATGAGGAATAAAGATATCGATATCGTGACCGGTCAGGCCGTTGCGTTTGAGCAGGTTGTCGCAGAGCTCCGACATCTTGCGGACAGCATACTTAAACACCGCCTGACCATCCTGGTGAACGTAGTGCATCTTCTTATCGACTGTCTCATGGGTCGGCGGATTCAGGCTTCCGCCACCTGGCATGTAGAGCGAGCAGGCTCCGGAGCCGTCGATCTCGTGGAGAAAGTCAATGAACCCGAGCCCTTCATCCGCCGCTTCCAGAACTACCGCTCCCGCACCATCACCGAAGATTACACAGGTAGCCCGGTCGGTGTAGTCGATGATGGAAGACATCACGTCCGCTCCCACCACCAGCACATGTTTGTGTACGCCAGTAGCTATAAACTGGCTCCCCGTTTGCAATGCAAACAGGAAGGAAGAACAAGCGGCGCTCAGATCGAATCCCCACATCCCGCTGGCGCCTATTTTGTGCTGAATCAGACAAGCAGATGCGGGAAACATCATGTCGGGTGTGACCGTCGCCACGATCAGCGCTTCGACGTCGGAGGGCTTAAGACCTCGCTTTGCCAGGGCTTTGGCCGTTGCCGCCGCACCCAGATCGCTGGTAGCCACACCTTTATCCACTATGTGCCGTTCACGAATGCCGGTCCGCTCCATGATCCATTCGTTGCTGGTGTCCACCATTTTTTCCAGATCGAAATTGGTAAGCAGGCGGGGCGGTACGTAGGTTCCCAGAGCCGAAATCTTTACTCGCACACCATCGTTCAATGTCTGTCTCCAGTTTCGAATCGTTTATTTTGCAGGATGGGCAATAGAAAGTCTATGCGCGTGGGAGTTGACTCGTTCCAATTGGGGCAAGAGTAAACCGGTTAAGCCGGACACCGGCGCCCCCGCTGCACACGCACGAGCCCGTTGCCGTTGCTTCCTTCCGGACCTGGCGGGGTTGGCGGGATTGCGTCGCGCGGGACCGATGTCCGACCCTTGCAATTTTAACAAAACGGATTTTCGCCCCCTTGCTCTCACCTGCTGCGCTTCCAGCGAAAATTTCAGTCGCACCGCGCTCGCTGATTTTCTGGGCCACCCACCGCCGGCACTTCCCTTCTTTCTCCAAATAGCCAACAATAAACAGGTGCCGGATTCCTCCCATATCGGCGGCTTCCGCCGGCTTCGCGCCCATCCTGAAAGGTCTTCGCCAGCCGATGCTCCCATAGCGATCGAACGCTATTTTGATATCTCACTCTTTTTGCTCCTGGTGACCGGATTCATCACCCTGGCCTCTACTGGCCGGCTGGACCTGGGCTCCATCGTGTTTGTCTCAGCAGCTTTGCTGTTGCGCGCTTACATGCTGCTGCGTAACCTCACCTGGAAAATTCCGGACCGCTGGACTACCTATCTCACGCTCGCCTACGTAGCCGTATACGTGGCGGATCTTTTCCTGTTATCGGCAAACTTTGTGGCTGCCACCGTCCACCTTGTGCTGTTCAGCATGGTGGTGAAGGTTTTCTCCGTCCACCGTGAGCGCGACAACGTTTATCTCGCCATCCTGGCTTTCCTGGCTGTCCTGGCGGCCTCGGTGTTAACGGTGGACACAACTTTTCTCGTCTCCTTCTGCATTTTCCTGTTGCTCGCTGTCAGCACGTTTATAAGCATGGAGATGAAGCGCTCGCTCAAAAAGTCCACTGCCCAGGCACAATCCACCTGGCCTCGTCCCGGACGCCGGCTTCCTCTGCTGCTTTCGACCGCCACGATCATTCTCGTCTTCGCCATTACCGCTGTCGCGCTCCTGCTCTTCTTTATCCTGCCGCGATTTTCGGCCGGTTATCTCAGCGCCTATTCACCCAAGAACGAATTTGTGAGCGGCTTCAGCGACCACGTGCGCCTGGGTGAGATCGGACAAATCAAGCAGTTGGACACGGTGGTGATGCACATCCAGCAATTGGAAGGTAACGCTCAGCCCCAGGACCTGAGATGGCGCGGCGTCGCCCTTAGCCGATTTGAGAATAATGTCTGGTCCAACGAAGTCCCCGAATATGAAGAGATCGCTACTACGGGTCGCTTCTTGTTGCGTGATGTCCAGATCCGCAAAGGGAATCTTCCGGAGGATTCTTACACGCTGCGCGGTTCGCGCCTGCTGCGTTACCGGGTAGTGATGGAGCCCATCGGCACCACCGTCATTTTCGCGGCTTCGGTCCCCGTGGAAATCATGGGGAACTTCCAGAAAATCGGCGTGGATGGCGCGGGATCGCTCACCAACATCGATCACAATCGCATGACAGAAAGCTATCTGGCCCTCTCGCAGATCCCTCTGCCCTCCGCCGAGATGCTGCGAAATTCCGGGGACCATTACCCCAGCCGATTTCCTATCCAACTGCCATCGATTGACCCCCGCATTGCCCCGCTGGCGGAGCGTATCACGGCCCAGGCTTCGACTCCCTACGCCAAAGCTCTCGCCCTCGAGAGATATCTGAAGACCAACTTCACCTACACCCTGCAGCTTCCTTCGCAGCGCGTTGCCGATCCCCTGGCCTACTTCCTCTTCGAGCGCAAGGCTGGGCACTGCGAGTACTTTGCCTCATCTATGGCAGTAATGCTGCGCACTTTGGGAATTCCGTCCCGCATCGTGAATGGGTTCCACATGGGCGAGTACAACGATCTCACCGGAAACTACATCGTGCGCGCGCGTGACGCCCACTCCTGGGTGGAAGCCTATATTCCCAATGTCGGCTGGATGAGCTTCGATCCCACCCCTCCTGATCCCAGGGTTGTCCCCAATCGTTGGAATCGCATGTTGCTCTATCTTGACGCTCTGCAGGAATTCTGGCGGGAATGGGTGATCAACTACGATTTCGGTCATCAGCGGCAATTGGGAACGCGGGCAGTCACCGAATCGCAGCGCGTCACGCGCGCGGCTCGGCTTTCACTGGCCCGCTATTATGATGCCTTCCTCCGTTGGGCAAGAGACACCTATTTCCGTATTGCAAGCTCTCCGCGGCGTTGGATTGCGCTGGCGGTCGGATGTCTGTGCATGCTGCTGCTTACAGTGAATGTCACCCGCATCTGGCGTGCCATGGTGCATTCGCGGGCAGCCCGGCATCCTCAGAATTCGCCGCAATTAGCGGCCAGCATCTGGTACCAGCGAATGACAAAATCCCTGGCTCGCCAGGGCTATTCCAAAACTCCTGCACAAACCCCTGCCGAATTTGTTTCCCAGATTCCGGAATCGCAGCTTCGCGAGTCGGTGGCTCAGTTTACTCGACACTATTCTCGCGCACGCTTCGGTCAATCCGCCGACGATGCGCGCCGCCTTCCTGAACTGTACGAAGAAATCCGCTCCAGATAAGTCGCTTAGTCGTTGCCTCAATCCCCTGGACTTGCCTAAACATCCTGGTGGGTCATCCGGAGCGAAGCCAAGGATCTATGCATCCCTTCCCAACCGTAGGCCACCTCCTGGACTGATAAAATGAAAGTACCGCATGCCCGATAACTCGCTCACCCTGGAAGCTCCCGCTGAGAATCCTTCCGGCGCCAACGACACCGCCGGAAGACCTGACCCTGCGCCCACCAAGGTAGGATTCGTCAGCCTCGGATGCCCGAAGAACCTGGTCGATAGCGAGGTCATGATGGGCATGCTGGTTGAAGCGGGGGCGGTGCTCACCAATCGGGCCGATCAGGCAGACATCATCGTCGTCAACACCTGCTCGTTTATCGATTCGGCGCAACAGGAGTCTGTCAACACCATCCTGGAAATGGCCCAGCACAAGACGAACGGCAAGGCCAGGAAGCTTGTGGTCGCCGGCTGTCTCGTGGAGCGCTACCGCAATCAAATTCAGCAGCAGATACCCGAAGTTGATGCCGTCGTAGGCACGGGCGAGTTGGAGCATATCCTGCAAGCGGCGGGCATCGAATTGCCATCGCGTCCAGCCACCAGCCCTTCGCCTTTCCGTATTCTCTCCAGCCGCGCGGAAGGCGACTCCCGCGAATCTCGAGGCCGCTTTTCGCGCGAGGACTGGGACGGCGCCATCGCCGACCTGCCAGACTATCTCTACACCGACGCCACTCCGCGGATTCTCGCCACTCCCGGCTACAGTGCGTATATCAAGATCGCGGAAGGCTGCGATCATCCCTGCACCTTCTGCATCATTCCGCAATTGCGCGGAAAATTTCGCTCGCGCCGCTTCGAGTCGGTAATCGCCGAAGCTGAACGCTTGGCGCGCCGTGGGGTGCGCGAGATTACTCTCATCGGCCAGGACACCACCTGTTATGGGGAAGACTTCGGACTGCAGGATGGCCTGGCCCTTTTGCTGGACAAACTCGCCCAGATTTCCGACCTCCGCTGGATCCGGTTTCTGTACGCCTATCCCAATAAGATCACTCCACGGCTCCTGGATACGATCGCGGGCCATGACAAGATCTGCTCCTACATCGATGTGCCGCTGCAGCACGCGTCACCCGGCGCCCTGAAACGCATGAAGCGCGGCGCGGGAGCTGAGATTTTCCTGCGCTCGATCGAGAAGATGCGGCGCATCATTCCCAACCTGACCCTGCGCAGCTCATTCATCGTAGGATTTCCTGGCGAGACCGAAAAAGAGTTCGCAGAACTCTGCGACTTCGTGCGCGAGGCCGAGTTCGATTGGCTGGGGACCTTCGCGTATTCCGACCAGGAGGGCGCCCACGCCCATTCCCTGCATGACAAAGTCCCCTCTCGTGAAATTGAGCAGCGCCGCCGCAAGCTGATGCAGATGCAGAAGCGGATCAGCCGCCGTAAGAAAAAGACATTGCTAGGAAAAGAGTTTGATCTGCTTCTGGAAGGCCCATCCAGCGAAACCGAACTCCTCTGGGAGGGCCGCACCGAGATGCATGCTCCCGAAATTGACGGCAAGGTTTTCGTCAACGATTTCGGCCCGCACGAGAATACCGCCCACCCGGGCGAGTTCTATCGCTGTGAAGTAACTGAAGCCAAGGACTACGACCTGGTAGTGAAGCTCCTGTAAGCAAAGCAAGTACGAAGTTAGATCGGGTGAAGTAAGAATTACTTCGACCTTCTTCTTCTACCCCAACCACTCAGGGTTGTGGGTGGTGCCATCGAACTGTGTCGAGGTCTTGTATTTTTCAAATTCGCCATTCTTTGCTGCTGGCGCGGTCTTTGCCAGAATTCCCGCGACCTGTTGCTCGCTCATGGGACGGAAGCTTCGCGCGGCATTGACCGCCTGGTCCAGAACCTGCATGGAATCGATTCCCGTGATCACCACGCTGGTCGGCAGGTTCATCGCATAATGCAGGCACTCCACCGGAGTCGCAGTCTGGCTCCGGAGAATCAGCTTGTCGCCCATCGGCTTCATCCCCAGCACCCCAATGTTGTGCTTCACCAGCACGGGAAGAACTTTTTTCTCAAAGCTGTCATAGTGCGCGTCCATCACATTGAGAGGCATCTGCACGGTGTCGGGCGTGAAATTGTGAGCCAAGCAAGTTTCTAGCATTTTCAAATGAATATCCGGACTCTTGTGACCGGTAAACCCGATATAGCGGATCTTGCCTGCTTTTTTCGCCGCCAAAAGCGCCTCCATAGCTCCATCGGGCGCAAAAACCCGATCCGGATCGCTCATGCGGATGACCTCATGCACCTGCAGCAGATCGATCACGTCTGTCTGTAAGCGTTTCAGCGACTCATCAATCTGTTTCGCGGCGGTGGCGCGGTCTCGTCCATCGAGTTTTGTCATCAGAAAGACGCGCTTGCGATATCCGTCTCGCAACGCCTTGCCCATACGAACTTCACTCTCGCCACCGTTATAGTCCCAGCAGTTGTCCAGAAAATGGATGCCCTGATCAATCGCGCTGCGAATGATGCGAATGCTCTCCTGTTCGTCCGCCTGCACGCCGATGTGATAACCGCCCAGGCCGACCATGGAGACTTTCTCTCCGGTGCGACCCAGGGTTCGGGTTGGAATCCCTCCCGCAACATCCGCTGCACCGGCGAACCGCGAAACACCCGCCACCCCAGCGGCCGTTACCGCCAGATTCAAAAATTGACGGCGGTTCAAACTTGAACTTGTCTCTTCGCTACGCTCCGCGCCTGATTGCATGCTTTCCGGCACCTTGCACCTCGCTGTCGCACGATTATCCGACTTTCATGGCCATGCCGCCATTCACGTCCTCCGATTCATCTCATACAATTGGAGTTGCCGCATGGCGAAGAAACGTATTTCCGCTCTCCACTGTCCCACGTGCCGCAAGATTGTGCTGCGCTCGGATCCTGAATTTCCCTTTTGCAGCGAACGTTGCCGGCTGATCGACTTAGGCAAATGGGCGAGCGGTGGTTATGTTGTTTCCACTCCCATCAATGACCCCGAGGAGGGCGAAGCGCCCGCGAAACGTTCGTTCCGGCAAACAGATTCATCTCATTCCAATGCCAAGCCAAAGCCAAACTGAGGCGCCTCAGGGACAAACATCCGAGACCGGCTCGCAGGCGCCTGCCTGGGCTCGCCTGATAGCAACCTTCTTTGGGATCGGTTACCTCAAGCCTGGCCCCGGCACTTGGGCATCGCTGGCCACTGTGCTTCTCTGGGGATGGCTGGGTGAATACTTCGAACCCGTTACTCGCATTACTGCCGCTGGCATCATTGCAATCGCGGTCGCACTGCTCGGCATACCTGCTGCCACACGGGTTGCGCGCGCATCGGGTCAAAAAGATCCCGGGCACGTGGTAATTGACGAGGTCGCGGGTCAGATGATCGCCCTGATTGCCGTTCCACTCCGTTGGCAATCGCTATTAGCGAGCCTTATACTTTTTCGTGCCTTCGACATCATCAAGCCTCCTCCGGTGCGCGACCTGGAGAGACTGCCGGAGGGCACCGGTATTGTGCTCGATGATGTAGCAGCAGGTCTGTACGCGTTGATGGTGATGCAGATCCTGTTACGGCTGGGCATACTTTAATTGAAAACTCATCCATGGGGATCAGAGATCGCTTGATTGGCAAGAAGAATGTGAATGGACACCCGCGCATCGACACGCTGGACCCCAGCGCCGCTTTGCCTGGGGGCGAAATCCGCATCCTGGGCAGCGGGCTCAGCCCCGTGGAACTGCGCCGCCCGCGCGTGCGCTTTGGCGGCGAGATTGACGGTTCCGTGGTCGTGAGTACCGACGATCTGGTTGTAGTGCGTGTCCCTGAGACTGCCACGTCAGGGCCGGTAACAGTTTCCACCAACGGCCGGTCCAGCAACGCTCTGGATATGCGGGTTGCCGCGCTGATTGCGGAGAATCTCCATCCCGTCACCAATCCCGCACTCGATGCCGAAGGCAACATCTACGTGACCTTCTCCGGACCGCGAGGCCAAAAGGTTCCGGTTGCCATCTACAAAATCGATACCGACTACAACATGAAGCCGTTCATCAACGACATGATGAACGCCACCTCCATCGCTTTCGACTCCGAAGGGCAGATGTACGTCTCCTCACGCCACGATGGCACGGTTTATCGCGTGGCACGCAATGGAACCATGGCCGCATTCGCCGAGGGCATGGGCATCGCGACCGGAATTGCGTTCGATCGTGAGCAGAACCTCTACGTCGGCGATCGCAGTGGCACCATTTTCAAGATTTCCCGTGACCGTCAGACCTATGTGTTCGCCACGCTGGAGCCCAGCGTCTCCGCTTATCACCTCGCTTTCAGCCCCTCGGGTGATCTGTATGTTTCCGGACCCACCACCTCCAGCTTCGACGCTATTTACCGTGTCACGCCGGCGGGAGATGTTTCATTGTTTTATCGCGGATTGGGGCGGCCGCAGGGAATCGCATTCGATCTGGACGGGAATCTTTACGTTGCCGCTTCCCTTTCCGGACGGCGCGGCATCGTCAAAATCTCTCCTGACAAGAAACCCGCACTGGCGGTGGCTGGGCAGGGATTAGTGGGTCTTGCCTTCGCCCCCGGACGTTCCGCCGTGCTGGCGACGACCGGTGCCGTCCACCGCCTGGCTTGGGACGTTCAAGGCAAGGTGCTGGGAGGCACCGAAGTCTAGCCTCCCCCTGAAGCCTTCATCGCAATCGTTTCTGCCTGGCAACTCTGTGAGGTCGACGAAACCCGCCTGCGGGAGGACCGTGCGCCGCCTGCCAACTCCCGCAGCTTTGCTAGAATCTGACGGGGCGAGTGGGGGACACAAACCGCATGGACGATGGCAGGAGCGGCGATCAAAAGCGCCAGTTCGTAAACTTCAGCTTCTTTCGAATTGCGCCCGAGTGGCGAGGCCTGCCCAAGGAAGAACGGGAATGGCAGAAGGGCGAAGCCCTGGACACCCTGAAGCGCTGGTGCAATCCCGACATGCGGATGCTGACCTATTCCATGGTCGGCTTGCGCAGTGATTGCCAGATGATGCTATGGCGCATCTGCTATTCGCTGGACTGCCTGAGCTCCGCTCATGCCGACTTCATGCACACCCGCCTCGGTTCGTATCTGCAGGTAGCCCATTCTTATCTGAGCATGACCAGGCGCTCCGTCTATCTGATCGATCAAGAGCACCACAAGTTCTTCGATCCCAAGGGCGTGATTCGGCCGGGTGCTGGAAAATACCTGTTCGTCGTTCCGCTGGTGAAAACCCGCTCCTGGTACCAGCTTCCGTTGGAAGAGCGCCAGCGCATGATCAACGAGCAGATTGAGGTCGGCGATGAGTTTCGCAATGTCCGCTTGCACGTGATGTATTCCTTTGGCATCGATGCTCAGGATCTCATGCTGGCTTACGAGACCGACCGCCCGGAGCAGATGCTCGATCTTGCCATGAGAATGCGAGAGACCGACGCTGCCTCTTACACCGAAAGCGAGGGTCCCGTGTTTACCTGCCTGCAGACTTCCCCTCAGGAAATGCTGGAGAGGCTGGGCTGATGCCGCGTGGACTCATTCCCCGCCAGCCCACGAAGAGCGGACGCCAGGATCGTGTCGGCGCAGGTCGCGGTGGTCGCCTATCCATCAGCCCGTCAGCTCCCAAGAGTCCTCGCTTGCGGGCTGCCGTACTTCCCGGAGCGTGTAAGAAAGCTGCAAAGCCCATAAACGCTGGCGCCATCAAGCCAGGCAAAGCTCCCAAGGGCTACAACCCGTTAGCGCCCCAACGAATCGCGGAAATTCTCAGCCGTCTGCAGGCGCGCTATCCCGGAGCCACATGCGCTCTGCATCACCGCAACGCGTGGGAGTTGCTGGTCGCAACCATCCTCTCCGCGCAGAGCACCGACGTGCGCGTAAACATGGTGACGCCCGAGCTATTCCGAAAATATCCCACCCTCCAGGATTTCGCCGCCCTTAAGCCCGAGCAGCTCGAGCCCGATCTCTATTCCACCGGTTTCTATCGCAACAAAAGCAAAGCCGTGGTAGGCGCCGCTCGGAAGATCATGAGCGACTTCGGTGGGCAGGTTCCCAGCGATATGGACTCACTGCTCACCCTGCCCGGAGTCGCCCGCAAAACTGCCAATGTCGTGCTGGGAACATGGTTTGGCAAGAATGAAGGCGTGGTGGTCGACACTCACGTCTATCGCATCTCGCATCGCCTGGAATTGAGCAAACAACAAGTTCCCGAAAAGGTGGAACAGGACCTGATGAAGGTGATTCCACGCGATAAGTGGACCATCTTCTCGCACGCCGTTATCCTGCACGGCCGCGCTCTCTGCATTGCCCGCAAACCCAAGTGCGTGGATTGCCCACTCGAGGATATCTGCCACGCCGCCGACAAAACCTGGAGCACAGTCGATATCCACGAAGACGCCAAGCCCTAGGTCCCTTTCCAACTACAAAGGACACGAAGCTACATCGAGGAAGACAGCAACCACTGTCATCCTGAGGGAGGGCCGAGTACGAAGACGAGGCCCGATTCGAAGGACCTTGTGTTTTGTTCGTCCTGGCAATACTCGTCTCGTCCGTTCAGGTCAGGCGCAGCCTCGACACGCTCTTACGTCACGCGATCATCCGATCTCAGGTCGTACTCTTACTTCCTTCACCCGATCTAACTTCTCACTTTCCTGACTGCCCGATTACAATTCATTCCAATGCGCTCTCTTATACTTTGCATTTTTCTTGGCTGCTCTTCCCTGCTGGCCTCGGCCCAACAAATCCTCCAGCCTCCCACTGCCATCACCGATCCTAAACAAGCGGCCAGCAAGACGGTCGCCGATCTTCCCAACTATTCGCTGGAACAGTTCTTCCTGACGCGCGAGATCGGAGCGAGTGCCTGGTCGCCGGATGGTAAAACGGTGGCGGTGGTCACGAATCTCAGCGGTCGCGAGAACCTGTGGCTGGTGCCCGCGCAGGGAGGCTGGCCTGCGCAACTGACCATCAGTGAGCAGCGCCAAACGAATCCCGCTTGGTCACGCGATGGCGCATGGATCGCCTACCAGTCCGACCATGATGGCGATGAACAGTGGGACGTTTTCATCGTCTCGCCTAAGACCGGCGACGTCCTCAACCTCACCAGCACGCCCGAGGTCTCCGAGGAGAATCCAGCCTGGTCCCCGGACAGCAGGAAGTTGGCCTATCAGGTGAAGCCGCGGGACGCCTCCACCTATGAGATCGTCATCTTCAACGTCCTGACCCGCAGCGTGACCAAACTGACCACCGGCACCGCCAAAGAGTGGAGCAACGTGAACCCGCTGTGGTCGCCCGACGGCAAGTGGATCGCCTACACCCAGCAGCGCGCCGACGAAAAAGACAGCCGGGTAATGATTGCGGAACTTGCCGCTGGCAAAAGCACGAACCTGACACCACACGACGGCGAAAAACCGTATTCCGCCGCAGCCTGGTCACCGGATGGCAAGAAACTCCTCATCCGGTCCAATGCTGAAAACGGTTATCAGAACATTGGAATCCTGGACATCGCCAGCCAGAACATCGAATGGCTGACACACGAGAAGTGGGAAATTACGCCCGGCAGCTTTTCTCCCGACGGGAAGCTGATTTCCTTCACGGCCAATGTGGATGGAAATACCGACTTGTATTTGAATGACCTGGCGGCAAAACGAGCCCAACGCATAGCGCTTCCCGCAGGAGTAAACGCTCTTGCCGGGGCCCGGACAGCGTTCTCCAGAGACGGAACCCGGCTCTTGTACACACATGAAGGTCCAGATGTGCCCATCGACCTCTGGGTCTATTCCATCGCGGACCGCAAGACCACGCAGTTGACGCGCTCGATGACCGCTGGTCTCGAGAGCGAATTCCTTGTCCAACCTTATCTCGTGCACTTGCCCAGCCACGATAGCAAATACCAGATCTCCGCCTTCCTCTACATGCCCAACAACATCGCCAAAGACGGCCGCTATCCGGCGATAGTCTACATTCACGGCGGGCCCGATTTGCAGTACCAGAACTCCTTTCAGCCTATCGTGCAATACATGATCAATCAGGGGTACGTAGTCATCGCGCCCAATTACCGCGGCTCCACCGGATACGGCAAACAATTTCAGGATGCCAACCTCTTGGACATGGGTGGCGGCGATCTTCAGGACGTACTCGCGGCGGCCGATTTTGCCAAGCAGACAGGCTACGTCGATCCCAAGAAGATGATCGTGATGGGGCGCAGCTACGGCGGCTACATGACTATGATGGCCGTGACCAAGGCGCCTGAAATGTGGGCAGCGGCAGTGGCCATCGTTCCTTTCGTGAACTGGTTCACAGAATTCCGTCACGAGGATCCGCTGCTGCGCGAGTATGACTTCGCCACCATGGGCGATCCGGAGAAGAACAAGGCGCTCTGGGAAGAGCGCTCGCCCATTAACTTCATTGACAAGATCAAAGCCCCACTCCTGCTCATCGCCGGAGGTAACGACCCGCGCTGCCCCAAGTCAGAGGCCGAACAGGTAGCTGAGGCCATTAAGAAGCGCGGCGGAACTGCGCAACTGAAAATCTACGACGACGAAGGGCACGTGTTTGGGCGGTTGGAAAACCGCCTCGACGCCTCCAAGCGAGTGGGAGATTTCCTGCGCATGCAGGTACCCTCACCCGGCTGCGGATGCACGTTGGAATAACTTCGTGACGCGGACGCTCCTGCAATCTGATTCATCCCAAAAGAGAAGCGCGCACCGAGAAGATGTGGGGTGAGGATGGCATCGGTGCGCGCCTTCGTTTTAATTTTAAGATACTTTACCTGGTGCATCGGAAAGCGTCTGTGAGCGCGATCACCTGTAACTGTGACAGCTTGCATCCGGCCTCCGCGCCGCCTACTTCGCCTCGCTCAGCGCCTTGATCAGCCCAGGTATGGTGTACTCGCTGGCCTCGACATCCACCCGCAGGCCCAGCTCACGCAGCGTGCTGGAGGTCACTGGGCCGATCGAAGCCAACTTTACTCCATCCAGCAGCGCGGAATGCGCTTTATCGTCTCCCAACAACTCGACAAAATTGCGGGCAGTGGAGGAGCTGGTAAAAGTAATGGCGTATAGCTTGTGTTTTCGGTCTTGCAGCGCTTCGAGTAGCGCGGTACGCGAAGACTCGGGCAGAACCGTTTCATATGCAACCACCACATCGACGCGCGCCCCCAGCTTATCCAGTTCGTTAGGAATCACATCCCGCGCGACTTTAGCGCGCGCCAGCAGCACGCGTTTCCCTCTGACCCTATCGCGCAGCGCTTCCACCACCGCCTCGGCAATGTATTCTTCCGGCTCAACGTCAACTGGCAGACCATAGTCTTCAATCGCCTTCCGCGTAGCCGGGCCTATGGCGGCAATGTTCAGGTGCAGCAGATCAGCTTCTGACTTGCCAAGCTTCTCCATCCGTTTCATCAAAGCCTCGACCCCGTTCACGCTGGTAACGATCAGCCAGTCGTAATTGGGCAGACTGTGAATCGCGTAATCCAGGGTGGCGTAAGACTTCGGCTCACGAATCTCAATGAACGGAATCTCCACGACCTCCGCGCCCGCCGCCTGCAAGCCCTCAGAAAGGACGGACGCCTGTTCGCGCGCGCGGGAAACCAGGATTCGTTTGCCGGACAGGGATAGCACGGGTTTATGAGCTTTGGCGTGCAAGAGCCTTCCTATCTTTCAATGCGATTAAGTTGCCGAACATTGTAACGGCTCAGGCCCAGAGCTAAAGCAGAACTTTACTTACAAGGGAAGACTGACTTGACCTTCCCGGTGGTATTCCCCCTCCGCCCCTACGCCCCGAATCCAGCCACCAGACTGAACTTAGAGCATTAGGCCCTGGGATACGGCGTAGCCGGTGCGCCAAGCAACTTGACGGCTGGCATCGACATCCATCCCATGCGATTGCTACGTCTCCGCTGCCCCGTGGCGGACGCATGGCCGGGACGGAGTCGGCGCGGAGCGAATCCTGTGCAGGATGCGATTGTCACTCAGAAACGCAAAAAGCTCACCATCGCCCAGCTTCTTGCCCCACATCGGACTTCATTGCTTCTCGGCCTCCTGGCTGTAACCGGCGAGGGCGCCGCCAATCTTCTCGATCCCTGGCCTCTGAAAATCGTCCTGGATAACGTCCTGCGCGGACGTGACACCCACGCCTCCATGCTTCGCTGGCTGCAGCCCATCACCGGCTCTGACCAGATCGGCATGCTCAAGTTCGCTTGCCTGGCGGTTTTGGCAATCGCTGCTCTCGATGCAGTATGCACTTACTCCGAGAAATACATCACCACAAATGTTGGCCAGTGGATCGCCTACGAGTTGCGGCGAACCATCTACGCCCATATCCAGCGGCTGTCACTCGCCTTCCATGACCAGAAGCAGACTGGCGATCTCATCAGCCGGGTCACGAACGATATCGACTCCATTCAAAGCTTCATCACTTCCGGGCTGCTCAGTTCGTTGATCAACATCATCACGCTCTTCGGCATGATCGGTGTGATGTTCTATTTGAACTGGCGCTTCACTCTGATCGCCCTTTCCATCGCACCGCCACTGTTCATCGTCGTCTATTCCTATACCCGGCGGATCAAGAAGGCCGCGCGCGCTGTTCGCAAGAAAGAAGGAGAGATTACTTCGGTTGTGGAAGAAGTGCTCTCGTCGATCCGAGTAGTGAAGGCGTTCGCCCGCGAAGACTACGAAGTACGCCGCCTGGAGCAAGAAAGCCTGGAAGGAATCGAGATTGCCCTCCGGGCGCGCGGTCTCAAAGCCAAACTCACCCCTATAGTCGATCTAATTGTTGCAGTGGGCACCGGACTGGTTCTCTGGTTTGGCGCGCGACTGATATTAAGTGGCAGCCTCTCCGCCGGCTCCCTCGTGGTCTTCATCCTTTACTTGAAGAAGATGTACAAGCCGATGCAGGAACTCTCCAAGATGACCGACAGTTACTCCAAGGCGGCTGTGGGTTACGAGCGCATCCAGGAAATTCTGGCTAACGATAAGGAGATCAAAGATTCTCTTCGCGCCATCGCGGCGCCGCGCTTTCGCGGGGATATCGAATTCGATAACGTCTCGTTCTCTTACACGCCGGACACTCCCGTTCTTAAGGACGTAAGCTTCACTATCAAGGCAGGAGAACTCGCGGCCCTGGTAGGGCCCACTGGCGCCGGCAAAACCAGCATCATTAGCCTGATTCCGCGCTTCTATGAACCAACCGCCGGAGCCGTCAAGATTGATGGCATGGACATCCGCCGCTACCGCCAGCGATCCCTGCGTCAGCAGATCAGCTTTGTGCTGCAGGAGACCATGCTCTTTCATGCCCCGGTTTGGCAGAACGTTGCTTATGGCAGACCGGAAGCGACCCGTTCCGAGATTATTCGAGCCGCAGAACTCGCCAATGCCAGCGACTTCATCGAAAAATTGCCTGAAGGGTACGACACCATCATCGGCGAACGCGGCATGACGCTCTCTGGCGGCCAGCGCCAGAGCGTCGCCATCGCCCGCGCCATCCTGCGAAAAAATTCCATCCTCATTCTCGACGAACCCACCACCGGCCTCGATTCAGCTTCTGAACGACTCGTGTTCGAGGCGCTTGATCGCCTCATCCAGGGTAAAACCGCGATTGTCATTGCGCATCGTCTCTCCACCATCCGCAAGGCTGATGTCATCTTTGTCATCCAGGACGGTGAAATCGTCGAACGGGGCAAGCACGACGAGCTGCTGCACCGCGGCGGCCTGTACGCCGAGCTCTATCACTTGCAATTCGTGGGAGACGAGAGCCTGGAGCCCCGCTAGCGATACCCGCGTGATTACAGGCGGTTCAACGAATCGATGCGCGCTTGCACCGCCGCGGAGTAAGCCTCCACCTGCTCAGGCGTATATCCCGCGGCTCGGAATGCATTGCAAATCTGTTCATGCGAAAGCTGCGCCAGCAGCGATCCCACCCACTTGGCATCCTGGCGTGGGATGTGTTTTCCGATCCAGTGATGGCTCACTCCCCCAAAAAACAACGGCAGATCGAAAAAGTAGAGCAACGGAGGGTGCGTCGGAAAATTGAAGTCGACATACTTAGGAGTGATTTTAGAGATAAATTTCTTGCGCCCGTAGGCATCAAGGTTATTCTTCGACTTTTTGTTCGTGTAGCTCTGCCCCGGCGGTCCAAAGCTGGCGCCAACATCGCTCACTTCGTACATGACTTCTCCGCTATCGCGATCCTCGAAAACCGCGTTGTTCTTATGCGTGAGGTCCCAGTTGTCGATCAGGGCCATCATCACTCGCAGGCCATTAAATTCGCGCTGCCCGCGGAACGGATTATGCTTCCAGCTCCAATCCCCTGCTTTCTTATAATCCTTGGGGTGTCGCTGCAAGCGCGCCCCTTTTACGGTTCCATCGGAAGTAGCGAAATTCTGTCCTCTGTGGAGGTGCTTTGGCAGACCATTCACCTCGACAACCTTGAGGTAGTAATTTTCATTTGCGAAGTAACCCACTGCCCAAAGCAGTCGCGTGGCTACGGTTTCCGGCTGGGCCTCGACTCCCAGTTTGGCCTTCCACTTTCTGCCCGCTTCATCGCGTGCATCAAACTTAGGTTGCGTGCCGCCCATATCCTCCTTCAAAAACGTCATCGCACCCCGGGGCTCATCTTCCTTGCCTCCGACGCCGTAGTACAGGTCTCGGGCCCGGATGTCGCCGGGATCCTTCCACAGAGTTGCAGTAGCTGTGGGCGTTGCAGTGGCGTCTCTGAACGCCTGCCCACGTCCCGCCACCGGCACCAGGACAAGAACCAGAATGGCGAATGTCGAAAGCCACTTGACATGGCGGCGTGTGCGCAGCGGCTTGCGGCTTGCCTGGCTGATCAGATCGGCAGTGTTGGTCAGCATTCGAGTACAACTCAGATGCCAGAATCCCCGCTCTGGATGGCCGGTTCAGGCTCTCCGGCAATCCCCGTATGGACTTCGCTTGGAGGTTGTTTTGCATCCAACCACAGAGTCAGGAGAAACAGCCTTTTGCTGGTCCATATCAAAATCTGCCTGGGACTCTGGTTTGCCATACTTTTGCAGACAAGCTCCGTTCTGGCCTCCACGCAGGCGCCGGCTCCTTCAGCCGGTCAGGCCGATAGCCTGATCGCCAAAGACTTTGAGAATCGAGTCGGGAAATATCTCAGGCTGCGAAAAAACCAGGCTGGAAATTCGCCGAAGCCCACCAGTTCACCCGATCAACTCGCCGATCAACGTCATTCCCTGGCAGCCAGGTTGCGTGAAGCGCGGTCAGATGCCAAGCAGGGGGACATCTTCACGCCGCAAATCTCCAACTACTTCAAACGCCAGATCGCCGCTTCGCTGGACGGGCCCAACGGCGCTAACCCACGCAAGAGCTTGCAGCACGCCGAACCTGTTCGCGGCCTATCGCTCCAAGCGAACCAGCCGTATCCTGACGGAGTGCCGTTGCAATCGATGCCGCCTACCCTGTTAATGAAGCTTCCCAAGCTGCCCAAAGAGCTTGAATACCGCATTGTCGGCCGCGATTTGATTTTGTATGACACCGTGCCCAATATGATCGTGGACTACATTCCGGGAGCCATTCCAGGCTCTTGAAGCAGTGAGGACGAACAACATGCGTCGAACCGCATTACCGATCCTCATTCTTGCTTCCGCTATTCTCTGTTGTCCTTTTTCCATCCTCGCCATCTCTTCTGCGGCGCGCCTATACCGCAGTGAGGGAAGCGCGCAGGCGTCCGTTGCGGGCACTTCCAGTACAACGTCACTTGATGTTCGCTTGCCTTTGGAATCGCGGTCGGTGCGGTTTGCTGTAATCGGTGATAGCGGTAGCGGCACCTCCGCCCAGTACGACATTGCCAAGGAAATGGAAACCTATTGGCAGCAGGTGAAATACGATTTCGTGATTATGCTCGGAGACAATATCTATGGTGGCCACCGTCCCCAGGACTTCGTCAAGAAATTCGAGCTTCCTTACAAGCCCCTGCTGGATGCGGGCGTCAAGTTCTACGCCTCCCTCGGCAATCACGACGATCCTAACGATGAGCGCCTCTACAAACCCTTCAACATGAAAGGAGAACGCTATTACACCTTCCGCAAGGGCCCGGTAGAGTTCTTCGTGCTGGACAGCAACTACATGGATCCTGACCAGTTGCGCTGGGTGCGTGAGGCTCTGGAAGCATCAGATGCAAAATGGAAGATTTGTTACTTCCATCATCCTCTTTATTCTGCCGGGGTTCATCATGGTGCGGATCTCGACCTGCGATCGCAGCTTTTGCCGCTCTTTCAACGTTACAGCGTCAATGTGGTCTTCTCCGGCCACGAGCACGTCTACCAGCGCATCAAGCCCAAAGACAACATCCATTATTTCGTGCTGGGAAATTCCGGGAAGCTCATGACCCATGATTTTGGTTCCAACAGCGATCTGGACGCGGCTTTTGATACCGACGAGGCTTTCATGATCGTCGAAATTGCTGGCGACAAACTCTACTTTCAGACCATCTCTCGCGCCGGCCGCACTATCGACTCCGGCGAAATCCAACGATAGCCCGGCAACCAACTTAGAAGCCTCTCGCCCCCCTGGCGATGCCGCCGACCTAAGATTTTGTACCAGCAGCAATGTCCATCGCGTCCAATTGGCTAAGTGAGCGACTTATCTTCCCGAAAATCGGGAAACCAACAAGAAAAGCGTAAGCCCGACCTCCGTGCGGCGATGCCGGAGATCTGGGCGCTGGTGCGCCCCCGCAGGTGGCTCCTCGCGCTCGGCCTGCTTCTTATGGCCGTCAATCGCGTCTCAGGACTGGTACTTCCCTACTCGACCCGTTATCTGATCGACAACGTCGTAATCAAGCACCAGTTGAAGCTGCTGACGCCGATTGTCGGAGCCGTGCTGTTGGCCACTCTGATCCAGGGGAGCACGTCCTTTGCGCTTACTCAACTCCTCTCCAAGGCTGCGCAGAGGCTGATTGCCGAACTGCGCCTGAGGGTGCAGGAACATGTTGGACGGCTGCCGCTTGCGTACTACGATTCCAACAAGACCGGCGTTCTCATCTCCCGCATCATGTCCGACGTCGAAGGCGTTCGCAACCTTCTCGGCACCGGCCTGGTCGACTTCCTGGGTGGATTGCTGACAGCGCTTATTGCCCTGGTAGTTCTGTTCCGCATCAGCGCCGGCATGACCCTGATGGCCATTGGCTTTCTGAGCGTCTTCGCGCTGGCTTTGCGAAAGGGCTTTAAAACCATGCGCCCCATCTTTCGCGAGCGTTCCAAGATCAATGCCGAGGTGACCGGAAGACTCGCCGAGTCGCTGGGCGGTGTCCGCGTGGTCAAGGGATATCACGCTGAAGCCCGCGAGCACGCCGTTTTTGAGACCGGCGTCCAGCGCTTGCTGGCGAACGTTCTCAAGACCCTGACCGCCACTTCCGTCATGAGCCTCTCCTCCAGCGTGCTCTTAGGACTGGTCGGCGCCTGCGTCATGTTCGCAGGCGTACATCAGATCCTGGCGGGCACGCTCACCCTGGGCGGGTTTTTCACCTACACAATGTTCCTGGGCTTCATGGCCGCGCCGCTATTTGGTGTCGTTCAGATCGGGACCCAACTCACCGAAGCTATCGCCGGCCTGGAGCGCACTCGCGAAGTGCTGACCGAGCATCCGGAAGATGAGGACCCTCGTCGCGTCGTCGCTCTGCCCGGAGTATCCGGACACATCGAGTTCCGCAATGTCTATTTTGAATACGAGCCCGGTAAGCCCGTCCTGCAGGACATCTCCTTTGACTCCCGGCCGGGCACAGTGACCGCACTTGTGGGATCTTCGGGATCCGGCAAATCGACAATCATCGGTCTGGTAGCGGCTTTTCATACCCCGAAGGCCGGCCAGGTGCTGATCGATGGAGTCGACCTTTCCACCGTCAGACTGGATTCTTATCGTACGCATCTCGGTACCGTCCTGCAGGATTCCTTCCTCTTCGACGGTACCATTCGCGAGAACATCGCTTTTTCTCGCCCGCGCGCAAGTGAACAGGAGATTCTGCGCGCCGCTCGCATCGCCCGCGTCGACGAATTCGCTGAACGCTTCCAAGACGGATATGACACCATCATCGGCGAGCGTGGTGTGAAGCTATCCGGGGGGCAGCGCCAGCGTGTCTCGATTGCTCGCGCCATTCTGGCCGAACCACGCATCCTGATTTTGGACGAAGCGACTTCCAGCCTCGATTCCGAATCCGAACAACTCATTCAGGAAGGCCTCTCGTACCTCATGCAGGGCCGCACCACTTTCGTGATCGCTCATCGGCTCTCCACCATTCGGCGAGCCCATCAAATTCTTGTTGTCGAGTCCGGTCAGATTGTCGAACGCGGAACTCATGCCTCACTCTATGCCCTGGGTGGCCGGTATTTCGATCTTTACAACCGGCAACATGGCTTGGAAGCCAACCTTTTTCTGGCGCCAGGCGAGGGCGACAAGATAGAGCAGGAGGAAAAGCGCTCCGACACGAATGGACGCGAGGCTGGCGTGAATCCCATCAACATCATTCGCGGAACCGGAACCTAGGATTCGGGCTACCACTTATAATCGCCACAATGCCCCGCTCTGCCACGCAAAATCTTTTCGATCCGCAAGCTCTGGGTATAGATCGCCACGAACCTTATCTCCGCGTCCTATGCGTCAACCTCTTCGTCCGCGATCAGGACCGCAGCTTGCGCTTCTTCGTAGACCAGCTCGGCTTCGGCCTGGTCGTCGATGAAAGCTATGAATCCGGCGGGCGTTGGCTGGCGGTGGCACCGCCAGATGGCAGCACAGTGCTGGCCCTGGTCAGTCCCAAGCGCAACTCCGCGGAATACAAATTGATTGGCCGCTCCCGGCATACCGTTTTTGTCACCGAAGATGTGGTGGCGAAATTTGAGGAGTGGCAGAGGCGCGGTGTCCGCTTTCACCATCCCCCGCAGACCACGCTATGGGGTGGGATATTCACTCGCTTTGACGACCTGGATGGAAATTCCTTCACCCTCGTCGGTCGCGACGACTTCGTTCGTGAGATCGAAGCCCAGCGCCGCGCGGCTGCGGAAAAACTCGAGGCAGAACGGCGTTCCGCTCAGGAGTTGGAAATTGCCAAACAAGTGCAGGCCAGGCTTTTCCCCCAAACCCTGCCTCCGCTTCACACACTGGATTATGCCGGCATTTGCATTCAAGCTCGTGAAGTCGGCGGCGACTACTACGATTTCCTCGACCTGGGCCGAAACCGGCTCGGACTCGTGATCGGCGACACCTCCGGAAAAGGAATCGCTGCCGCTCTCTTGATGGCCAACTTGCAGGCGAACCTGCGCAGCCAGAGTGCGATCGCTTGGGATCAGCCGCAACGTTTTCTGCAATCAGTAAACCAGCTGTTTTATGAGAATACGACCGAGAGCGCCTATGCCACCCTCTTCTTCGGTCAATACGACGATACCACTCAAATCCTGCGCTACGTAAATTGCGGCCACTATTCTCCTATCCTCCTCCACCGCGATAACGCCATTGAACTTCTGGATGCCACCTGCACCGTGCTCGGGCTGTTTCGCCAATGGGAGTGCACAATGACGGAATGGCAACTTCGCCCCGGAGACGTACTAGCCCTCTACACCGACGGGATAACCGAATCGTTCAACGATGCGGGTGAGGAGTTCGGAGAGCAGCGTTTAATCGAATCTTTGCGGCGTAATCGTGAGCTGCCTTCGCAGCCGTTGCTCACAGCCGTCGTCGATGAGGTCCGCCGATTCAGCCCTCACCATCAACACGACGACATAACTCTGATCATTGCCAAATGCAGGGGAAAGTAATCCGCACCTTTGGGCTGGGATCGTTTTCTGATTGTCCAGCCAGGCCCACGCCCCAGCAACTAAAGCCCTTCCCGAGCGCCTGGTCAGGCATCACAAAAATTCCAGAGCTAGCCGGAACAGGCTACAATCGCTTCGGAGGTTGAACATGCACAGGGTGCGTGCGATCACGTTGTTGATACTGATGGCTGCTCTTACCGCAAGCGCAGGTTCCAAGGAAAAAGGAACCACCACCCTCAGGGATCTCCAACCAGCCGGCACCACTGACAAACACCATAAGAATCAGCAATACGATCTCTCTTTCGCGACCCAGGAAAAACAGTACACCTGCCGCACCAAGGAGAACAAGTCGGTGAAGGCCACCGACTTCATTGTTGGCAGTGATCTGAAATACGAGATCAAGGGCAACAAGGGAAAGGTGACCGGATCAAGCGGCAAGGAAATCGAGTGCACAATCGTACGTGTCTCGACTATGTAGGATGTCAAACGCTTAGCCTGGTTTCCAGGTTGGAACCCGCGGCACACTCCCTCAGTAACCTTATGCATTCGATCATGGCTCTTCCCTGGTGGTAGCCCGCTTTCCAGATGTGACCCTTATCGCTCTTAACCACTCGCCAGCGATTGACTTGCTCATACCATTCACCGTAAGTCCAATCGATCTGATGGCGCTTCACAAATTCCCAATTGTGATTAAAGATTTCGAGATAGGTCGGATCCCACGTTAGGTGGTGCATCTGCAAAGTGCTCCAAAGTGCTTCCGCCTGCACCCACCAGGTTTTCCTGCGGTTGTCGGCAGGCCGTCCCAGAGGTCCGCTTTCGTAGAATCCCCCATTGCGTTTGTCATATCCATATTTCAAGCAATAATTGAATAGGGTGTTGCAGAGCGGAAGGATGCGGCTGGTCGATGCTTCTATTGCCTCCGAGGAGTTGATCAGCAGCGAGATGTTTTCCAGCACATGCCCGTAAGATGTCCGGGCAGAGTCTCCTGTGAGCAGAGGCTGCCAGTCGGAGAGGTGGACATCTGTACAGGTCCCGATTTCTTCGCGGACCACCGATTGGCTCAGTATAGAGATTAGCTCCAGGATTCGTTGGCGGGCCATGGGCACTGCAGTCGCCAGAAAAAAGAGGGTATAAGCCTCAAGCAGATGAAGATGGGTGTTCATCAGCTTGAGACCGGCAGGCATGCCGAGATAACCGATTTCAGTCGCTGGGGCGGCACCCCAATCTCGACGAAAAAACTCGCGATATCCCCCATACCGGCTGTCGTGCGCGCGCCGTTCTAACAAGTCGAACAAATCGCAGGCGAAAGCCAGCGCATCGGTGTTGCGGGTCGCTAATCCATAGGCTGACAGTGCAAACAAGCCAAACGCTTGGCCATACAGGTGTTTGCCATCGCCCAGCACAGAATTTCCGGAGGCGCCCACTTCCCAGAAAAATCCGCCATGCTCGCGATCCCACATATGTTCACGCAGGAACTGGTAGCCGGAGTCCGCAGCATGCAAGAGCTCAGGTCCACCGTGCTGGTTAACGAACGAAGCGGAGAACAGCCACAGCATTCGCGCCTGGGTGACGATTCCCTTCGACCTGCGCCCATTGGGATGCCCATAACGGTCAAAATTGATGGCGTAACCACCGTGCTCGAAATCCAAACAGCGCGGCAGCCAGAATCCGAGTATGTTCTCTTTGAGGACGTGCTCCAGTTCCTCGATTTTGGAATCCGCCCAGCCACGGAAATTAGATCCTGACTGCCAATCCAGGCTTTGTTGCGAGTGACGTTCCCATCTCGATTGGATATGAGCCGTCATCGCCTGCTGCTACCTGTTCGCTGGGTGAGTGGTGATTTTCAAGCAGCTTGCCCTGGCGAGCCGCGTTCTTAGCTGCTTCGCAATTCGCGCCACTGCGCTGCTCAGCAAAACTAAGGGGGTCTGCCAAAGCTGGCCTATTTTCCACCTGTACTGGAGCCAGTGCAGAAAAATGAAAGGCTTGCGAAAGATGGGGACATCGCTGGTCAGCCATAGATATTCGTAGCGCAGGGTTCGGAAGATTTCTTTGTTGGTCGGCCCTTCCAACGGCGGCTGAGTCATCAAGTTGTACCCAAATTGCTCGATGGGGGGCACAGGCAACGACTGTAGCTGGTTCAGCACAAACTGCGGTATAGGTGCGTCGAGTCTCGTGCGCAACCACTCCAGGCTGTGGTGAACAAACAGATTCAGGTGGTGAAACTCGCAAAGCCGCAGAAATCGTTGCCAATCAATCTCTGCGGGGCCACGCAAAACCATCATAGCGTCGGCAATCCAACGGATAGGCGGCACCTCGTTCCAGCGGGCGCCATGGCAGATGATGTGCAACAACTGATCGGTCGGCTCCAGGGCCCAGGTGGGTTGATCGCAGATGGTGACCGGAATTGATCTCTTCCAGAACGCGGCATCCTGATTGCGATTCCAACATTCGTAGAGGATTCCCCAGTGGAGATCCAACGTGTGTCCTTCGGGGTTAACGAACGGGGCGGAGTGGCGAATCGTTACAAACTGTTCTGGCGCAAGTTCCCAAGTGGAGGTCCAACCGAGGCCCCGGAGAGTGGCCATAGCGGCGAACACGTGAGATTGAGGTACTGCGATGTCGCAGTCCTGTATGGGGCGCAGCCCCCGCTTCTGATAATAAAGCGGGATGAGGGCCGCACCTTTCAACACCATGGTCTGAATTCCGGCGTCGCGCAGGGCCTTGAGAATCGCGGCGGCTCGATGAAGAATGATTTCGTTGTTGTAAAGATAATAGCGGTAAACACTCTTGAATTTATCCAGGACAGGATCGCTGAGACCTTGCGCCCGCAGATTGTGGTAGATCAGGGGCAGTAAGCGATGGATGCCGAAGTCGAGGGCATCGAGATCCGCAACCGCTTTCCAGGCAGCCCAGGCATTGCGCGCGCCGTATCCCTCCAGAAGTGCGGCCTGCAGGGCCAATTCCTGCACAGCGGTTGGCCAGCAGCCTGATTCGTTGGTGATTCCCAGGCGCGGTTCGGTCATTTCGGCAGTCAGCACTGATTCCTCATTTCAATTGCGCCGCCCGCCTGCGGTCGAGGGCGGACTTCAACACGCGGGCATAATCCGGAGCTGATTTACGCTCGCGAACTCCCAGATTGGAGTCGTGAATGCGCCGCCACAGCAACAGGTCGGGCAGAACGGTTGCCCGGCAGCCCATGTCGATAGCGCGGGCATACCACTCTATGAACTCTCCAATGCGGTAATCAGTCCTTAGAGGTCCGACCCGGGAGAAGCAGTCTCGCCTGACCATCCACGTGCCGGGAATCATGCCCGCCATCAATTCACCGGGCGCACAGGTGAGTTGACTGACTCCGAGGTTCCATTCCTCTCCGTCATGAAGTTGACGGGCCTGTCCGAAGACCATGTCGAGCCCCGGATCGACAGCCAAGGCATCGGCCTGCAGTCGCAACTTGTACGGCGTCCAGCGATCGTCGGCATCGAGAAACGCCAGCACACTTCCGGTGGACATCTCGACGCCGCGATTGCGAGCCGCAGCGGCGCCTTGATTGGCTTGTGTGTAAGTGCGCACGGTCGGAGCATACTTCTGTGCGATCTCCAGGCTGCGGTCGCTGGGGCCGTCAGCGATGCAGACAATCTCAATCGGACGAAAGTCCTGCTCCAGGACGCTGCAGATCGCTTCCTCGATGTAACGCTCGGCGTTATAGACCGGAATGATGACGCTGATGAGCGGGTTAGAGGTGTTGTTCATTTCTGGTTCAGCCTTGTGTTTCCGTTTTCCGCAGACCCTGGAACCATGGTCTTTGAATCGAAAGTCCGCTTGCGATGGATCGATTGCCGCAAGGTTGTAAGCAACATCTGATCATTGGTCATGCTGTTCAGTGAAATATTGCTGTCGTGCACTCGCTTGTGGACCAGCACTTCGGGAATGACCTCATGTGTCACGTGATGGTCCTTTGCCCGGGCAAACCAGTCGACATCCTCCGCGGTGCTCAACTGGGGATCGAAGCCTCCGATTCTGGCGAACAGGGCCTTGCGCGCCACCAGCGTTTCCGGGATATAGGCGACACGATCGCCCACCAGCAGTTCTTCGCGAAAGCCGGAAGGGATGGAGTGTCCCGGTTCCAGGAAAAACTTTACCCGCGATACCGTGTATTGCAGTTCTGGACGGCTCAACATAAGGTCCATGTGACGGCCCAGTTTGTGCGGGAGCCAAAGATCGTCATGCGAGAAAAAGGCAAGAAGGTCCGCCTTGGCTGCCGCAATTCCCTGGTTCCAAGCGTCGGCGACGCCACGATTGACTTGCGGAACGTAGCGCAAATCGCGATAGGAGCGCGCAATCGCCGCGGTGTTGTCGCTGGAATGGCCGTCAACGACGATGAGTTCCAGGGGCCGATAGTCCTGCTGGCGCACACTTTCGATCGCCGCCGGCAAGTAGCGCTCTCCGTTTCGTACCGCAATAATGACGCTTACCAGTGGTTTCATATTTTCGATACCTTCCTCATAGCCTTGCGCCAGGTTACCGGCTGTCTGCATCCGCAGACATTGGGGGCAGGGATTCCAGCGTGTTCGCGTTCCTCCGCCGTTCAATGGATCTTTTCAGGACGCGAACAAAATCAGCATGGATCGATTCCCGGGCACGGGTCATGTTGCAGCCGTGGCGGCGGTAAAACAACGTTACCTCGGACAGAACTTTGAGGCCGACTTGCTGTTCGCGGGCGCGCATGAACCAGTCCACGTCTTCTCCGGAGCGTATGGCGGCGTTGAAGCAGCCCACCCGGTCGAATGCTGATCTACGAAAAAGACCGGCATCCAGACTCATGGAGATGCAGGGCTCAGAGAATGGCTCAAAGCGGCGAGTATCCCCTGGGGCTGCAACCTGGCACATGTATTGAACGCGGCCGAGAATGACATCCAGTTCTGGACGAGCGGCCAATTGGGAAGCGAGCATCTTCAATGTGCCTGCAGGCCAGAGATCGTCGGCATCGAGGAAAGCAATGCTGTTGCCTTGCGCGAGGCGGAGACCAGAGTTGCGGGCGGCCGCCGGACCTTGATTTTCCTGACGGATGATATGCACCCAATTGCCAAACGATGCCGCTACTTCGAACGTATTGTCCGTCGATCCGTCGTCGATAACGATAACTTCGAGCGGCTCATAGTGCTGCTCCCGAACACATTCAATGGCGTCGCCAAGAAACGCTCCGGCGTTGTACGCCGGAATGATGACGCTGATCAAGGTTTGACCCGTCACGCTTGCGCCTCCAAGGGCTCTCGACAGCTGCTTTCCAGCAGAGCAGTTATGGTGAGCGGAATCTGCTGCAGATCGGTGCCGCATTCCAGCAGGTAGCAAGGAATGGCGCGCACCAGATCCCCTACCCGCTTGAAGTCCTGTTCGCCTCCCCGAGGATGAGCAAACATCGTTGTGGGCGCCAGAGCGGCGAGGGCCAGAGCCGGGGAAGCTTTCTTCAGGCGGGTGTCGCGCAAGCCAGTTACCCGCGGAACCAGAACCGATCGCAGAGGAAAACCAGAGACAATCCGGCTGGCAAATGCCCCGTCGCTCAGAAAGATGAGGGCTTTTTCGGTGTCGAGCTTTCCAGGATTGTCAATCAGATCCCGGAGTTGGGGGAATGCATGCAGATGATTAGCGCAGACCTTGGCGGTGTTGTACAAGTTGTAGACGCATGTCGTGGGTTCCTGATCGACGATCACGTAATCGTCACCCGCATACTGCATTCCCGCCGTCAAGCAGGCCAGCGCCGTGGTCGATTTGCCAGAACCGCTTTTTCCAGCAATCAAGACTCCACCGGATCGATTGCCTACAGCGGCTGCATGAACCAGCTGCCGCTGGTGAAGTCCCATCCACCAATACAATACCGTTCGCAGGGGTGAACCTTTGATCCAATAGGGGACGCGATTTGCCGCGGGAACCCAGACATTGGCGAGATTCCTTTCCCTGTCGAACAGAGTGAAGCCACCAGATTCGTGCTCATAGACGGTGTAGAAGCGGGTGGTGTTGTAGCCTTCTACTTCACCTCGAAGCGATCTGTGTTCCCGCCATTGCGGCCGGGGTGGCTGGCAACCACTCGATTCGCTGTCCCAAAGGCAGATCGTAAGGTCGGGGACGTGTGCGGAAGCAGACGCCGCAGGGGCGAATGCTCTTGACATATTTTCGAGCAGCGCAGTTCCTGCGAACCTGAGACGTACGCCGTATCCCCCTAATTGAAAGCACTGGTCGAACTCGCCCACCAGCTCGGCGGCCGCTTCAAACGCCCGCTGACAGTCTTCGAAGAACGAGCGCGGAAGGTGGTCGCCACTTCGCGCGGCTTCAATCGTGCTGGCTGGGGCCGTGGACATGGGGTGCAGGCTAGTTCAGACAGTCACATCCGATTTCTTGTGGGGCCAACCCGCGCTGTCCACCTCGTGAATGGGATCGAGCAGCAACAGTTCCTGCATGTCGGTGAACTTCTGCAGTGCCTGCGGTTCAAACCGCCCTTCCACGCTCTCATTCATCGACGGCGCCTCCGGGGTGGAGCTTGGCACGGCACCGGGGACGATGAGATCCTCCTCACTGAGCTGGCCCAGCAGGCTGAGGACACATGGCTCGATTTCAGACGCCTTGCTTGGATACCGATGTTTTAGCCAATCGATCACTGCCTCAACCGAAAAGCCTCTTTCCACCAGCAGCCAAATCAGCACTCCCGTGCCTTGCAGGCTGTAGTAGTTGCCGCTAACCAAATTGACGATGACGGTTTCGCCATCGATCGTTTCATGGGTGACATTCGGAGTGTTCACGCGGAATTGCGTGCTTAGATTCATGGGCCGTCCCTCGAACTCTGCGGGGGGGAAGATCTAATCCAGCGGAGTAGTTAGTTCGGCTACGTTAGAGCAATTAGTTAACCAAACCACGGTCTTCGGCACCAGCGTGTAACATTAATAAAATACATAGCTTAACTGGAAACAAGCCACTCGAAAGTAAGTGATTCCCATGCCTGATGTGCAAGAAATTGCAACTCAGTTGGCGGCCGGGACGCCGTTCAATGGGAGTGCCTGAGGACGAGTCGTACGCTGCCACATCGGATGTGCGATTCCCGGGCCCAAAACCAATCACTCTAGCGACCTACGGTTACCCCCTGATACCAAGGGATTCACTAAATAACGGGGAGCATGGCATGGCTCCCCGATTATTCGAAATGGTTCCAGGGCTCGTGTATCTCCAGGGACTACCGGAGAGTGCTCGCAAAGTAATCCGCGACGTTATTGTGCGTAATTTGTAGCGGACTAAAGCTCATCATATGAATTTCTTGGTTCTGGCTGATGTCTCGCGGGGAAACCCACACAAGCGGGCCGCCGGTATACAAAGGATCCCAAACGTCGGCGTTTCCCGTTTCCGTGCTGCCGATAAGCGTGGTTCTCTGCTTCGTATTCAAATCGATCAGCGTGATCTCATAGTGATGTGTGGCGTCGTTCCAGGTGTCAACGAGCATAGGCGATGCCTACCGGCACCAGCATAGCGGTCATGACCAACCCGGCCACAAGGTCGTGTCGCAACCACGAACGCTCATAGCGACCAAACGTATTCAATCCAGGAACCCAACGAATCCAGACAGGGCCCTCTATCTTGGGGTTAAGGTGGGTGACTTGGCCGGGCCCGCTGGAATTGGAAGGGAAGGCTTTACTCATAGCTGCCCACACGGAGCGGCTGTGCAGACGTACGATGGACTCCGATGGTGTCGGTGAACTTTCACGTTCGTCGTCGGGACAAACGGTCGAGTGTTCCGGATTGCGCCAGTTTATGCCGCTGTCGCACGGCTTGCACCAGAGAGTACACTCCTATTTCGTCCAGAAATCTCTACTATTCTTTGCGTCAATGAAGGGGTAGCCTCTGGAAACGCGGACATCCTCTCGTTTTTCGAAAGGTCTCATTCGAAGGGGCAACCCATCCGCGCCAAAGAGGAAACTCCTTCTTAGGGGCGGTCAAGCGATGGCTAGCAACGTGACGTGCAAGAGCTCAGTGAAGACGGTGCCCAGCCTTCTATGGGATTTCTGGAACACCGAACAACAGTTTCTCTCCGGCAAGCGAGATGGTGATATGGACCTTGAGAGTGCCGTGCGCATTTTTGTCGATTCGACTCGGCTGCAGAAGCCCTGGCATACATTCAGGGTGGGGCCCCACGCGTTGAAGCTTCGGCGGCTGGTGTAGATTGACGAACCACATCGCGAGGACGAGAAGCACGCAGTTTAGAGGAGGAGGATAGGTTCAGCACAATGGCAGAGCCCAATCTGCTCGGAGAACCCCAAGATTTTTCCTTGGTGCTCGGTGGTCCACTCTATCAGCTCTTGCGGAGAGCGCATCTCGAAGGAGACCACCTGGAGCTCTTATATCGCCGCATATTTTTTATTGCGGCGATCGCATGGCTGCCGCTTTTGATTCTGGCCGGATTGAGCCCGGTCATGGGGAGTGGAAGCCGGATCTCGTTTTTTCAGGACGTAGAAGTGCATGTGCGATTTCTGGTAGCCCTCCCGGTCCTGATCGCGGCCGAGCTGGTCGTACATTCGCGTCTACGTCCTATCGTGCGCCGATTCGTTGAGCGCCGGATCATTTTGCCCCAGGATTTGCCCCGCTTTGAGAGTGCCGTCGCGTCAGCCATGAGGCTGCGCAATTCGATTGCCGCCGAGATCGTAGTTTTGGCCTGCGCCTACGGTTTTGGTCTGTGGCTCTGGCACGGGCGCGTCGTCCTCGGTACCGATACCTGGTATGCCGGAGCGGGTGGGCGGTGGTCGTTGACTACTGCCGGCTTCTGGTACGTCTTCATCAGCCTACCCATCGTGCAGTTCATCCTGTTGCGCTGGTACTGGAGATTTTTCATCTGGTTCCGTTTCCTCTGGCAGGTCAGCCGGATAAACCTGAATCTCATTCCAAGCCACCCGGACCGCTGCGCTGGTATCGGGTTCCTGGGCAAGACCTCTTATGCCTTCGGCCCAATCCTCTTCGCTCAGGGTGCTCTGCTTGCCGGACTGGTTGCCAGTCGCGTCCTTTACAGGGGCGAAAGCTTGCCGTCCTTCAAGTTGCAGATCTTCGGTTTTGTAGTGTTCTTTGTCGTGGCAATTCTTGGGCCGCTCTTCATGTTCAGTCCAAAGATGGCAGCTGCCAAAAGGAAGGGTTCTGCCGAGTATGGTCTGCTGGCCTCCCGGTATGTGGAGAGTTTTCAGCAGAAGTGGGTGGTCGATGGGCCACTTCCAGCGGACGAACTGCTTGGAACCGGCGACATCCAGTCCCTCGCCGATCTTGGCAACAGCTATGGCCTGGTGCGCGACATGCGCATGGCGCCGTTCGGTCTCGACGACATCACTCGTCTGGCGGCGGTCACAGCCAGCCCGTTCCTCCCCCTGCTGTTGACGATCTGGTCGCCGGAAGAACTCATCATGCGAATCATCAAAGTCGTCTTCTGAGGATGCCCTGCGCTACGACCGAACTCACTCAGTTGAACCCGCTGAGGCTGTGCTGCGGGTGCCGGGCCCGCCACACGATTTCGCTGAACGGAAGACTGCTCCTCGCGTGCTTTTCGTTGGCCGTTGCCTTGGTTCACAGCCCGGCATTCGCGCAGTTCAACGACGCTCGCGCTTACGAAAATACCCCTGTCGGCACAAATCAGCTCGAGCTCAACTACGCTTACGTGCGTGCCAACGCTTCGATTGATACCTCACTTGTCATCGCAGGCGCAAAATTCAACCTCAATCAGGGAGTCATCGACTACACGCGCTATTTTGGGTTGCTTCACCGCTTGATGTGGGTGGAAGCGGGCGTTCCGATCGCAGGTCTCAGTGGCTCGATCACCGGAACCAACATCCAGGGCTCCGTCACAGGCGCGGGCGACTCTAGCTACTCTGTGGCTATGCTGCTGAAAGGCGGGCCCGCACTCAGCGTGGCGCAATTTCAGAACTATAAACCGGCCACCTCTTTGGGGGTAAGCTTCACGATGACTGCACCTACCGGGCTATATCGTTCCGACAAGATTCTCAATCTCGGTTCCGATCGCTGGTCCTTCAAACCCGAAATTGCGTTGTCTCATCCATTTGGACGCGAACAGAAATGTGAGTTCGACGCCTACGGCAACGCGTATTTCTACTCGGATAACACCTCCTATCATGGAAGGGAGATCCTGCGGCAAGAGCCACTGCCCGGACTTGAGGGACACATCAGCTATTCTTTCAACGACAATGTCTGGTTCTCCCTCGATACGCGCTACTCCTTTCGGGCCGCCACATTCGTGAACGGCGTTGATCAGAACAATGCGCAACACAATTTCGTATTAGGCAGTGAAATGAACGTGTCCATCAATTCCCGAAACTCACTGTTGTTCGAATTCGCCAAGGCAGTGGTACATCATAATGGCCCGGCTCTTACGGGCTTCAGCGTGAGGTATGACTACATCTGGGGCAAGGGTCACAAGTAAGGTTCAGTGCCTTCGGACGGCAAGTTAAGGTTTACCTACGATTCAGGCCCGCTGGGAAATGGGTCTTTCGAATTGCTTTCGTAACATCGCCATATCACAACTTGGGAGACCTTGGCTTCCGTTTGGGCCGGCAATGCCAGCTCTCCGACAATCCAGCCAACTTCCGGCTAGCGACGAATCGATTCGCAATCGCAACGAGAACAATGGACTACTTGTTTGAGCTAGCCGCCAGGCTGTCTCGGGAGATCGGCTTTCCGTGAACCCACACCATGGTGATGCTGTCGTAGGCCTCCACGCTCTCCAACGGTGATTTTCTCAGCAGAACGAGGTTGGCGACTTTGCCGGGCTCAATCGTTCCCACTTGCGAGTCGAGTTTGAACTCACGAGCGTTATTGATGGTTGCAGCTCTGAATATCTGCTCGAACGATAATCCGGCTTCATGCAGTTGCTGCATTTCCAGATAGCCGTTCAGTCCGGGCAGGTTCCCGTACGTGGGAGCAGAGGGCGTGTCGGTGCCGAAGAGGAAGTTGGCGTTCCTGGTGGCTAGATAGCCCACCACCTGGCGCACACGGCGGATGGGCCCGCGGTCGAATACCCGGCGCATTTCCGGGTCGGGCGTGTTGTCTTCGTCAATTTCTTTTCCGAACCACTTGCCTTCAGGCGAGTTGAACCAGGCAAGCAATCTTTCTTCAGGCTCTCACTAGAGCCCAGAAGCAGCGCGAACTGTCACCTAAGGACGACCCCGCTGGCCTGGCACGCTTCTTTGTCGTCACCATTCAAGGCATGCGAGCAATGGCAAGGTTAAAGTCAGATAAGAAAGCGTTGGAACAGGTCGCTCGTGTCGCACTCGCCGTATTCAAATCGTCCGCCGATAGGTGAGCAACCACAGCTGTGAAATCACGGGTGGGAAATTTTGAGTGGATTTTCTAAACCATTGAGAAAA
>DASPRM010000042.1 GCA_035624455.1 Terriglobales bacterium | reverse complement strand
AAGCTGGGCCGCGACCGGTTGCTCGTGCGCCACCGAGCTGATCACGTTGAGGGTGGAAAAGTTAGGTACCAGATAAGCCGCGGCCGTGGCCAGCCAGCGCGTCCCCCCATGGGCCATGGCCGCAAACCCGCGCAAGTCCTCGGAGAAGCTCCCGATAACGAACAGCGAGAAGGCAAAGACGGCCGAGAGCAGGGGAGACGAAAAGGAGGAAAACAGCAGCGCCAGTGAGCAGATGATCAGAAACTCCAGGATGATGAAATACAACGCCACCAGGATCCAGCCATCCGGCCTGTGAAACGCGTGCGCCACATACAGCAGAGCGGCAAACACACCAATTGCCATGAAGAGGGCATTGACCACCAGCGTGCCCGCCAGCCCGAAGAATTTCCCGACGATGAACTCCCAGCGCCGCACCGGGCGCGACAGCACGGTGTAGAGCGTCCGCTTCTCGATTTCCTTCGAGACCAGCCCGATGCCGATGAAGATTGCGATCACGACCCCGAAAAGCGAAACCGCGGTCAGTCCGAGATTCACGACGACCAGGCGTTCGATGTCGATAGAAATCTGGCCGATCAGGACCGCAGCCCCACTCAGCAGCAAGGCGAAGGCGATCAGGTTGTACAACACACGGTCGCGTACCGCCTCGCGGAAGGTGTTGGATGCGATGTGGAAAATGGGTGTCGTCATGCCTGCACCCCGGCCGTCTTTTCGGAGGTCTTGAGTTTTTCCACGAAATACTGCTCCAGCGTCGTGCGCACGGGAGTGACAGCAATCAGCCGCAGCCGCTCCCGGCGGAGAGCGTCGATGGCAAAATCTTGGCTCTCTTCTGGCAGGATGGCTCGCACGGTGTCGCCGGTGATGTGGCAATCCGCGCGCAGAGCTTTCATGCAAGCCGGCACGACCGTGCCTTGCCAGACTAGTTCGACTTGTCCGCGCACATTGGCGGTTAATTCCGCGACCGCACCCACGGCGCGCAGCTGACCCAGGTGAATCACCGCGACGCGGTCGCACAGCGCTTCCGCGTCTGAGAGAATGTGTGTCGAGAAGAAGATCGTCTTGCCGGCGTGCTTGAGTTCCTCGATCAAGTTCCGCACTTCACGCCGCCCCATCGGGTCCAGGCCCGACATAGGCTCATCGAGAAAGACCACCGTAGGATCATGGAGAATGGCCTGCGCGATTCCCACCCGCTGCAGCATACCCTTCGAGAACTTGCGCAGCTGGAGGCCGCCAACTTCGGGCAGACCGACGCGCGCGAGAACCGCGTCAATCCGCTTCGAAAGGTTCTTTCCAGGGATGCCAGACAGGCGTCCATAATACTGCAAGAGCTCGCGAGCGGTCAGGTAGTCATAAAAATACGGCTGCTCGGGAAGGAAGCCGATCTGCGACTTGACTGTCGGGTCGGTCCATTCCTTGCCCAGGATCCGGGCCGAGCCCGCAGTCGGAAAAATCAGACCCAGGAGGAGCTTAAGAGTAGTGGTCTTTCCGGCGCCGTTGGGGCCCAGGAAGCCGAAGATTTCGCCCTCCTCCACGGTCAACGATAGCGGAAACAGAGCCTGCGTCTGCTTTTTGAGCCAGAAGCCGACCGAGTAGGTTTTCTCCAGCGCATTGGTTTCGATCGCGGACATGGTTCCGTTCGGAGCTTCCTCCCGCAGCAAATTATAAGCAAACCTAGGAGGGCATCCGCGTGGAAATGCAGAGCCTGAGTGCCATAAGTAATCGGTTCGCGCTCACACGAGCAGCGGCACAATGTCCTACTGGAGAATAGACGGGAAGGCATTGCACGCCGCAACCGTGGTAACGGGGGGCGCACCAGTCGCCGCCTCAAACCGCAGTACCGCATCGGATGACGAACAAAAGTCTCGATCGCCGCTGGTACGAGGACTGATGGGCGCGGCGCTCGCTACAAAGTCAGAGTTAAGTCCATTATTCGCAATTCCGGTTGCGTTCACAAAGTATCCTGACTTCCCAGCGCTACCCGGAATTGCAGTCGAGAGCACGTTGTCTAACAGGCAGGCGGAGGCCGGGGTCGGAGGTGCGCAAGCCACCCCGCCTAGGTCTGCGATCTTCGTGGCAAACCCGATGCTCGGATAGCTGGTGTAGTAGGAAGTCTCTGCCGTTTTGATCTGCCGGATGGAGCTGACCGCCGATGCTTCATTCGCAGCCATCTTGGCACGGAGCAGGCTCGGAATCGCAATCGCCGCGATGATCAGTATGATCGCGATCACGATCAGCAATTCGAGGAGAGAAAACCCTTTCACTCTATGCATGCCCACAGTCCTTCAACCGTCCGTTCTCAACAGCACTTTTGTTGCAATCTACTGGCCATTCTGGGGTCTGAGTCGAAGCCTCGATTCATCAAGAGCCACCTGCTCCTGACTCCCTTGCTCCCTCGCTCCCTTGTCGTCGGGCGGCAGCCAGCCTTCGTTCCTGAGTTCCTAGGTTTGGACCCAACTTCCTACTGTGCTTTGTAGGGCAAAAAGAAGAGCACCAGATCGCTCCGGTGCTCTTACACTCGTGCAGGCTTGGGCTTACTGCAACGGCTGAACTGCCGCGCTGCAAACCGCGATCGGTCCGGGGTTCTGAGCACGAACCACCGCGTCTTCGATCGAGCAGAAGCCTTTCACGCCAGTCGTATTCACGGTCAATGGATTGGCCTCGACGTGATACGTCGTATTGATGACCCCGCCGCCCGGGCCGGGGGCGCCAAGGTAGGTGTAGTTGTAACCGCTCTTGCCGCTGCCAGCCGGCGTACCGTCCTGCGCCAGGTTGTTGTCGATCAAGCAGGCATTTGTGAGCACCGGCACGACTGTCGAACACGTACCGGCAGCATCACCCAGGTTACCCAGGTTCAGGGAATAGCCGACCTGAGGATAGTTGGTGTAGTACGAAACTTCGGCTGTGTTGATGGTGCGAACACCGCTGGCCGCGGACGACTCGTTCGCGGCAATGCGCGCGCGCAGCAGGTTCGGAATGGCGATCGCGGCGATAATCAGGATGAT
>DASPRM010000041.1 GCA_035624455.1 Terriglobales bacterium | reverse complement strand
TGGCGCCGCGCGGAGTGCTTCCAGAGTGCGGACGACCACCTGCTCGATCTGCTCGTCGCCGATGCTGCGCGGAGCTCCGGGGCGGGGTTCGTCATAGAGGCCAGCCGCTGCTCGACAAAGCGCGTGCGCCACGTGCCCACGGTGGCCGGCGTAACGCGCAGGCGGCGAGCCACGTCCTTGTTGTCCGCTCCGGTCGCACACGCCAGCACGATGCGCGCGCGACGCGCCAGCGCTGGAACCGAACCGGACCGATGAGCCAGAGATTCCAATTCGCGTCGCTCCTCTGGGGTCAAACTCAGCGGGGTCTTGGGACGTCCCGTGCGCATGCCTTCCTCCTTATAGAGGAATACGCACCGGCCGCGCCATTTGTTTCAGTTATTTCTGTTACACAACACTAGAGGTCTTGAAGTAAAGAACTTGTCGTAAATGAGTCAAGTTTTCAAGCGGCAAGTTGTGTTCTGTCGACCCAGGCTTTGAGTTGCTGGTCGAGTTTATCGAAGCATCGGCGAAGCGGGGTGTTGGGAGTAGACAACTCGGGTAGTATGGCGCCCAGCCCGGGTCGCAGGATGCGCGCGTAGGTTCGGGTGAAGAACCATCCGCTGCGCAAGCCGAGGATGGTCAGGCGGTATCGGTGACTGCCGGGGATGCGTTCGATCATGCCGTGGAGACGCAGGCGGCGGAGTTGGTACGTCATCCGGCCTTGCGTCAGCTCATCGGGTTGCAGGCCAAGCAACGGCGCCAGATTCTCGCGGAGATTGCGATTGGAGAAGCCTGTGGGAAGCAGTTGGAACAACAACAGCGCACTCCACAACGCCTGGACTGGGGGATCGGCAAAACGGAGCGCGGAAGCCCGTTGCGCCGCGATCTGAATCGGACGGTTCACCCTCTGGAAAACTTCCTCGGAGAGCAGGCAATCATGGCTGATCTGTTCGACCTGGAGCAAACGGCGGTTGGCCTGGAAGCCGATTTTACGCAGCGTGGGCAAGTTGCGCAAACTCTTGCCGACATAAAAGTCGCGGGTGTTGTTGATCGTGGTTTCGGTCCGCAAAGCGCGGCCTTCCTTATGGTACTGCTTGATGCGCGTTCCTTTGTAATCGATGTGGAGGGAAGGGATCACACCGTCGGTGATGACCCGGGTGCGAAACGGTCCCGGTGTGCTTCTGGTCACCCAGCGATCGAAGATCAGTTGAATCTGCTTGGGGCGTCCCGCGTCCAGATTCTCCCGTATCACTTCTTCAAAGAAGATTCGTCCGCTGACCGGTCGGTCGAGCACCTGGGTCAGCGAAAACTCGATTTGCAGGATGGAGAGTTGATAGCGGTATCCTGCCTGCCGGTCCGTGGCGGAGAAAGGATGGGGCAGCATGCGCAACCATTTGCGTAACAGTGCTTCGATCTTCTCCTCCGAGAGTCCATCGCAGATCGATTGAAGCCGGGCGGGATCCGCACAGGAAAGCACGCCGTTGTCTAACGCCTGGTACTCGATCCCTTTATTCTCCAGTTGCCGCTTAGCGTACTCATGCCCGTTCAGGCAGAGCTTGGCATTGTAGGGAAAGTAAGAGCAGAACTTCAGAAAGAATGGCCCGAAGTTGCGATCCAGACAGTAGAAATAGTAATGATTGACCAGAGCAGTCGATTTCACGATCCAGGCGTAGCTCTTATGGGTTCGCGGGTTATGGCGCTTCTCAGTGCGGTAGACGATGCACTTCTCTTGTGCTTTCCCTACGAACACGACCCCCTCATCCTGAGTAAATGCGGCACGACGCTGGTTGGCGATTTCGTCTTTCCGCTGACCCTTCTCGAAGGTGATCATGGGGAGGTTGTGGTCCCGGACATAGCGCTCAATCGACTCGACGAAGCGTCGAGTGATCGGTTCGACCATGGCGGTCGACGCTACCGGATGCCCGCGGTGGATGCGGATGAACTTCAGAACCCCTTCCACCGCTTGCAAAACTGGAACAAAGACATTGAGGTACATCCGGTCGATGCCCTCCAACTCAAGCCCCACATGCTTACGCAACACTTCCGCCACGCTGTGTGCGGATTCCAGATTCAACTTTGCAGTCGGATGGCCACGCATGGCTCCATTTATAAACTGCACCTCCGGCAGACCGCATCACATGCTCGTTGGGCGGGGGCGAAGCCCCGTTAGTGTACAGTCTCTAAAATGGCTTTACAGTGGCTTATTTTCTCGAGGATCTTTTCGATGCTGGCCGTCCAAAGGAAAGGTTTGGGTTGGCGGTTGTTGGGTTCGAGGTAGTCCTCGATAGCATCTACGAGATCCTGGACGCTATAGAAGCTGCCGCGCCGAAGCCGTTTTTCGGTCAGCTCCCGGAACCAGCGCTCCACCAGATTCAGCCAAGAAGAACTGGTGGGAATGAAATGAAGATGGAAGCGAGGATGCTTGGCTAACCAGGCTTTTACCTCTGGCTTTTTGTGGGTCCCGTAGTTGTCCACAATCAGATGCAGGTCGAGGTGGGCGGGCAGTTCGCGATCCAGGCGGCGTAGGAACTTCAGGAATTCCTGATGGCGATGCCGGGCCATGCATTCGCCAATCACCTTGCCTTCCAGCACGTTCAGGGCCGCGAACAGAGTGGTGGTTCCGTTGCGCTTGTAATCATGCGTCAGGGTGCCACAACGGCCTTTCCTCATCGGCAGGCGCGGTTGGGTGCGGTTCAGGGCCTGAATCTGACTTTTTTCATCCACACATAAAACCAGAGCCTTGTCCGGCGGGTTCAGATACAAACCCACCACGTCGGTCAGTTTCTCCACGAAATGCTGGTCGCGCGACAACTTGAAAGTACGTGTGCG
>DASPRM010000040.1 GCA_035624455.1 Terriglobales bacterium | reverse complement strand
TTCTACTACATACAAAGAATTCAGAACCTTGCGATATCGCTCCTCCTCGGATGCTGATTTCAATGCACACAAGGCTGCATCGCTTCTCTGTGCGTAAACCGGGATCTATCTTGCAGGAAGAAGATTCGGAGGAAGCCGTCGTTATAGCTGGCTGACAGACGACTCCACACCACAGAACTGCTCAACCTCCCTGCTTACCCCATTCAATGAATTTTCGAGGCTCCGACTCCAACCCCCAAGGCGTTTCTCTGGGTCAGTCCGATATCTCGAGTTCGAAGGATGTGAAAGACAGTGTGCAGACAGGTAATTCTAAAAACCTGACACACAAAAGGTGTAGGGTCTATTAGGTCTATCGTCCTTCGTGTGTTGAGAAATCGTTTGTGCAGATCAACCAGAACACCTAGGCCTGCCGCATCAACCAGATGAACTCTCGATAAGTCCAGCATCACCTTAGAAGCAGTTTGGGACAAGGTAGCCCCTCGGAAGAGATCGAGATGGCTTCCGAGGACGATGCGGCCCTTACAGCAAATCGTTGTGCCTGTGTCGGAATGCCGAATTAACAACTCCAACATTGGAGATTCTCCTTCGTTGCTTTTCTTAAGGGTGGCCCCACGGATGGAACGCACCTTTTGTCGGTTGTCTCACCTTCGCATACGGAATGACACCTGCATTCGGAAGTTTGGTTTATCCGCTGAGCAGCTCGTCAAGTTCGACTGCAAGAAGCTGTGGTGAATCCGAGTGCCACTCAGGGCTGGACGCGTGCTAGCTCGCGCAGGTGCTCGATGGTTGCGCGTGCATAAGCCAGTTCCTTCAGGTCTGCGTCCTTGTGGCCTTCAGTTCGGCGTAGGGCGAGCTCCCGGTCGTCGATGGCCCGTTGTGCTGCAGCCAGCTTTTTCTGAAGACGGCTCGGGTCCGCTTCTACCACTGCATTGGCAAGAAGCTGCCTCCAAATCGTCCGACTGCTGATACTCGTAGTTCGCATATGATCCTCCTCTTAAAACGGGGTTCCCGAGTCTTCGGCGGTTGCATCGGGTGCGGTGGTTTTCTCTGAGGCTCCGCGCCGACGTGCCCCCGCGCGGGAACCGCTACCCTCAACAGGTTGAAAGCGAGCGAAGGCTAGGACGTCTGGCTAGCAGAGGAGAGCGCAAAAGAAAAAGAGCAGAGAATGTGAATTCGGGCAAATCGCCGAATTGATGGGCCGGCTTCTTGTTGGTCTTGGCGACTGGCTCTGCGCCTGTGCCGTCACCGTGGGCAACGCCGGCGGAGGAGACATTCTTGACCTAGCGACAATCGGAGCGGTCGCTCCGTGGAATGTGAAATCCGGCAGGTCCACTTGGGGCAACACCAGGACCGCCGCGAACAAGAGGAGCTCGAAGAGAATCAGAGCCCAACGCCACTGCTTCATACACGCCCCTTGCCAAGCAACCTATTTCAACCCCAGCGATGCTGTCAAGATGAAAGGGAGAAGTCGTACCGCGGAAGACAAGAGAAGACAAGAACGGTCACAATGCGCCATGCGCTGACGCATCGTTTGCGTGGTACCTCCGCTTCCAAGAATTCCTAAAGTGCGTGTCGACAGCTCGACTCCGCCCGGGGCTCCTTATTTATTCCTATTTCGTGGCCGCCTGCCGCCCATGAAGCTGTCAACCCAGCCAGCAGTGTCACAGCCATACTGCCATCCTGCAATTCATGCTCAGCTCCTTATTCGCGCGATCCTGCCTGGTTCACCGTCGTTGCACTGGTACAAATGACAGTTCGGCCTGGAGAACGTTTTCGATACGATCGTTTGGTTCTCCGGCACAGCTCGGTCGAGAGACGTCTGCCAACCTAAGGACCAGGAAGTAATTCTATGACCCAACAGATGAGGTCCGAGAACCCGTGGGAAACCGAAAATCAAGGCGGCGGGAAACTCTCGGATGCTTTCGTTTTCTTTGGCGCCAGCGGGGATCTGGCCTATAAGAAAATCTTCCCTGCCTTGCAAAACATGGTGCGCCACGGCACGCTAAAGTGTCCTGTGATCGGAGTGGCTAAGTCAGGATGGAATCTCGACCAACTGCGCGAGCGTGCCCGCGAGAGTATTCGAAACAATGATGGAGGGGTTGATGAAGCGATCTTCTCTCAACTTGTCAAGCAACTCCACTACATAGACGGTGATTACACGGACCCGACTACTTTCACCCGACTGCGGCAGGAACTTGGGAGTGCCTCGTCGCCGATCCATTACCTGGCAATACCACCTAGTATGTTTGCTACGGTCGTCGAGCAACTCAGCAAGTCCGGGTGCTCTTCCGATGCCCGCATCATCGTGGAGAAACCATTTGGCCGCGACGTCGCATCCGCCAAAGCGCTCAACGAGATTCTGCACTCGGTGTTTCCCGAGTCGCAAATCTTCCGCATCGACCACTACCTGGGAAAAGAAGCGGTCGAGAACCTCCTTTTCTTTCGCTTCGCGAATACGTATTTCGAACCCATCTGGAATCGCAACTATGTGGAAAGCGTGCAGATCACGATGGCGGAGAGTTTCGGCGTTTCAGGTCGGGGAAAGTTCTATGAGGAGGCCGGTGCGATCCGTGACGTGATCCAGAATCACCTGCTGCAGGTGGTGGCGCTCATTGCTATGGAACCGCCTACTTCCATGTATCCGGAGTCCGTACGCGACGAGCAAGTTAAAGTTTTTCGCAACATTCCGCCCGTCCAGGCTGACAAAGTCGTGCGCGCACAGTTTGTTGGCTATCGCAATGAGCCGGGGGTGGCTCCGAACTCACAGGTGGAGACCTTTGCCGCCATCCGATTCGAAGTGGACTCCTGGCGTTGGGCTGGCGTTCCATTCCTCATCCGCGCGGGGAAGTGTCTTAAGACCACTGCCACCGAAGTCTTGGTACGCCTGAAGCGTCCGCCCCTGGGCCGCGAGCCTGCGTCTGAACGGAATTATTTTCGCTTCCAACTCGGTCCGGATGTCTCTATTGCGACTGGTGTCCGCATCAAGCGCCCGGGCAGGAAGTTGATTGCCATGCTGACCGAGCTGGCGGCAGTCAAGAACTCGCCTGGCGACGAAGTCGAAGCTTACGAACGGCTGCTAACCGACGCCATGAGAGGCGACGCCCTTTTGTTTGTCCGCGAAGACGCGGTGGAAGTTTCCTGGGGCGTGGTGGAGAACATTCTCGGTAACTCTGCTCCGCTGCACTTCTACGAACCGGGATCGTGGGGGCCGATCGAGACCGAGACTTTGGCGAAAGACATCGGAGGGTGGCGTAACCCGGCGTAGGGCGGATGCTAGGGCCAACCGCAGAGGGGAATCAAAAGCAGCCTCTCTCTTACCTTCCCATTGGCTAGCGAGAATTCAAGAATGCCTTCGCCTAGCCTCGCGGTGTCGCCATTCCTGCGGTTTTCACGAGCGCTCGTATATCCTGGTTTTGGTGCGCGTTCTCTTCGAAATCTTCAGCCAGACCCTGAGCATGCTGTGGGCGCACAAATTGCGCTCTTTCCTCACCATGTTCGGCATTGCCTGGGGAGTAGGGTCGCTACTGCTGCTGGTGGGCTTGGGCGAAGGTTTCCGCTCGGGCAACCGCAAGCAATTTGAATCGCTGGGCGAGAACGTGATGTTCATCTGGTCGGGGCGCGCGCCGGCCGTGGAAGGCAGTTTCACGGGAATGCGCCAGTACTACCTGACGTACAAGGATTTCCTCGACATCAAGTCCGAATGTCCGCACGTCGGCGCAGTGGCGCCGGTCATCTCACGCGCCGACCTGCGCGCGGTAAGCGACTTCTTCCAGAGCAGCGGGCAGCTGATGGGCGTGCCTGCGAATATCAACCAGATTCGCTATTTGCCGATCGCCGAGGGTCGCTGGATCAACGACTTGGACGACACGCAGAAGCGGGCCGTGGTGGTGCTGGGGGACGAGGCGCGGCGGCTGCTGTTTCCCGGCCGCCCGTCAGTGGGGAGCACCATTTTGATCAACGACGTCCGTTTCCAGGTTATCGGGACCCTGCAGCGCATCGGGCACGGGGAAAACAACACGCTGAACATGCGCATGTTCATACCTTTCAATACTATGCAGCAATACTTCCCGCCCACGGTGGACGTCAAGGACTCGATTTCGTTTCTCAATTACCAGCCTCGGTCGCGGGCCTTGCACGAGTTGGCGAAGCTGGAGGTGCACAAGATCATCGCCCGCAACCATAACTTCGACTACCGCAATGCGGATGCCTTCGACGAGTGGGACACGGTTCGCACGGTCGACCAGGTGGGCAAGATTTTTGACGCCATGAACATGTTCCTGGGTAGCGTGGGGCTGGTAACCCTGGCGCTGGGAGCGATCGGAATTATCAACATCATGCTGGTAGCGGTGGCGGACCGGACGCGCGAGATCGGGCTGCGCAAGGCGGTTGGCGCCACCAACGGCAGTATCATGTTCCAGTTCTTCGTGGAAGGCGCCTTCCTGACTCTGCTGAGCGGAGGCATCGGGATGGGCGGCGCGGCGGCCCTAATGGCAGCCTTGTCCACTGTGCCTTCGCCGCCCGGCTTTGATCCGCCGAAGCTGGTGGCCTCGACGGCGATCCTGGCCATCGCTTCGCTGGCCATCGCCGGCATTGCCGCGGGCTTGTATCCAGCGCGGCGGGCGGCGCTGCTGGAACCCGTGGAGGCGTTGCGCAAGGAGTAACCATGCATCGCGACCTTCTGGAACAAGCCTATGGCGCTATGCGACATGATCTGCGCAAGACCCTGCTGACCATGGCGGGGATGGCTTGGGGTATCGCCACGGTCGTGTTGCTGCTGGCGTACGGAGAGGGCTTCGGCCAGGCGATTTACAACATCTTCGAGAGCTTTGGGGCCAAAGCCGTGGGCATCTTTCCGGGCCGCACTTCGCAGCAGGCCGGGGGAAACAAGGCCGGGGTCGAGATTCGCTTCACCAACACCGACATCGAACTGCTGCGCAACGTCGTGCCACTGGTGCACCATGTCTCCCGCCAACTAGACAAACAATGCACCGTCACCAACGGGGCACGTACGTTCGTTTTGCCGGTGACCGGGATCGATCCGCCCGCTCAGCAGATCTGGAACCTCAAAATGGCGGAAGGGCGGTTCCTCAACGACGAGGACAACCTGGCCCATGTTCGCGTTGCGGTACTGGGTTGGGAAGCGCGGGACAAGCTGTTTTCCGGACTACCCGCCCTGGGGCAGACGATCCGCATCAATGGGGTCAGTTTCCAGCTGGTCGGCCTGGTTACGGCGCGCATGCAGGAGGGCGACAGCGATATCAACCGCCAGATCTACATCCCCTACAAGACCATGGATGTGCTCCAGGACAACTACTACCTCGGGGGCATCTGGCTGGACTACGAAGGGATGGACCACAACAAGGTCAGCAAGATCATTCGCGATTCTCTGGCGCTGGCGCACAACTTCAAGTCCGACGACGAGCGCGCGGTGTTCGTGTTCGATGCGCAGAAGCAGCTATCGCAGTTCAACATCATCACCATGGGCCTGAAGATCCTGCTCACCTTTATCGGGACGATTACCCTGGGGATTGGCGGGGTCGGCCTGGCGAACATCATGCTGGTATCGGTGACGCAGCGTACGCGCGAAATCGGGGTGGAGAAGGCTTTGGGAGCGCGGCGGAAAGACATTCTGTTTCAGTTCCTGGCGGAGGCAATGGTGATTACAGCCGTGGGCGGCGTGCTGGGCATCGTACTCTCCTACATCGTTTCTCTCTCGGTGGGTTCGTTGACACTGTACAGCGCCATGGCCAGCCACGCCGAGGCGGGCGATATCCGGCTGGTGGTGGCGCCCAAGATTCTGCTGATCGCAGTCACGATCCTGGGGCTGGTGGGCGTGGTCAGCGGAATGTTCCCCGCGGTGCGCGCCGCCAACCTGGACCCGATTGAGGCGCTGCGCTATGAGTGATGGCCAGCGTCAGCCGACATCATCGCGCACCGGGAGCGGGAAGAGCGACTCTGCTTCCAGTCCGAGCCGTCGTCTCGCACTGCACATCGCGCCTTGCGCCGGCCTGGTGGAAGCGAACCCGACGAAACCCAGGCGCTGGCCGACATCGGCGTAAATGGCCTCCATGCCGCCGCGCATCAGGGAGCTTTTATGCCAGAATCCAGCGCACCCACGTTGCGCAAGAAATCGATCCACCACTGCTGATGTGGTAGGGAGCGGCGCAGTTCTCGAGAGCAGGAAAGTCTTACGGGTGCATTCCAGCATGGAAAGGGGAGAACGATAACCGGTTCATCGAGCAGCAGGCCATTGGGCTTGGCTTCGACGGCGGCCGGATCTGCTTCTGGAGGCCTGGGCCGCTTTCCTTTTGCCCGGCAGGCCGTCACTGTGGGAAGGCGACCTGTGGCACCGGGGCAGCTTGTCATCTTTACTTCCTCGGCGCGCCGCTGCCCGATGAGGTTGCTACAATAGCACGTTTTCCATGCCCGACATCTTTACGACCCCCCTTTGCGATTCCGCAACCAGGAGTTTTCATGTACCTGTTCAAGCATCGGTTGTGTGTCTGCCTGCTTTTCGCTGCCCTTCCCGTGTTCGCACAACAAGCACGGGAAGGCCGCTTGATGCGCTTTCCCGACATCCACGGTGACCGGATCGTCTTCGTCTACGGCGGCGACTTGTGGCTGGCTTCCAGCCAGGGTGGGGTCGCACACCGGGTCACAACCGCTCCCGGTAGGGAACTGTTCCCCAAGTTCTCTCCGGATGGGAAGTGGATCGCTTTCACCGGGCAATACGACGGCAACTTCAATGTTTACGTCATGCCCGCCGAGGGCGGCCAACCGAAGCAGCTGACCTTCTACCAGGGCGGGGCGCAGCCACTCAGCGACCGCATGGGCATCC
>DASPRM010000039.1 GCA_035624455.1 Terriglobales bacterium | reverse complement strand
GTGGACGAACGAATCCGGGCTCTCCGCCTGTGGCTGGATTTCGGTTTCGAACTTGGCAATCACACCTACAGCCATTCCTCGCTTAACCAGGTGGGGTTGAAGGCCTGGGAGGACGACGTGATTCAGGGCGAGAACGTGATTCGCCTGTTGCTGGCGGAGTACCACATGAAACTAAGGTATTTCCGTCATCCGTTCCTGGATACAGGACGGGATCTCCGGACCCGGCGCGACGCGGAAGCGTTTCTGGCGGACCGAGGCTACCGGATTGCTCCTGTCACCCTCGATGCCTGGGACTGGATGTACGCTCCGGTCTACGATGACGCTAAGAAGCAGGGGGACACGGCGTTGCAACAGGAGCTGGTGCGCAGTTACCTATCCCACAGTGACGCGGTGTTGGACTATGCGGAACAGCTGTCGAAGCAGATCATGGGGTATGAATCCCGGCAAATTCTGCTGCTCCATGCCAATCAGCTGGAGGCAGACCATATCGGCGAGTTGCTCGATGTAATGCGCAAGCGAGGTTATCGATTCGTCGCTCTGGGCGAGGCCTTGGGGGATCCGGCCTACAGTCTGCCCGACACGTACGTCGGAGAGGAAGGAACCGGCTGGCTTGATCACTGGGCCATCACGATGGGGAAGCCTCCGCAGGGCGCTCCCGTCTTTCCGCAGTGGGTGATTGATCGCGCCAAGCCATTGCGGCAGCCCCAGCCATAAACCTCCTGCAGCCCGCCTCCCTAAGTCCATCCCAGGTAAATGTAGCGCAGGATGAAGAGCGCGGTCAGGATCCACACGAGTAGGTTGATGTCCCGGATTCTGCCCGCCGCGATTTTAACCACTGTATAGGAGATCAGCCCTAGACTGAGGCCGGTCGCGATGCTGAAAGTGAGGGGCGTCGCCAGCATGGTGATGAACGCCGGAACGGCTTCGCTGAAGTCCTGCCACTCGATGCGAGCGATGGATTGCGTCATCAGCGCCCCCACCAGGATCAGTGCCGGTGCGGTTGCGTAGCCAGGAATGGCGGCGGCCAGCGGTGAGCAAAACATGGCAGCCAGAAAGAATGCCGCAACACAGACGTTGCTGAGGCCGGTCCGCGCTCCCGCCGTCACGCCCGCGACACTTTCTATATAGCTGGTGACGGTGGACGTGCCGGTTAGCGAGCCAAAAAGAGTGCCGATAGCATCTGCCATCAGGGCCCGTCCGACTCGCGGAATCTTGCCTTCTTTGATGAATCCTGCTTGCTCACAGACGCCGACCAGGGTGCCTACGTTGTCGAAGAGATCGACGAAGAGGAAGGCAAACAGAATCTCCAGCAAGCCCAGGCGGAGCGCACTGCGGAAATCGAGTTGTAGCAGGGTGGAGCTGGGGTGCGGCAGAGAAAGGATTCCCGTAGGCCGGGAGGCGATTCCGCGCACAATTCCGAGAACAGTTGTGAGTAGGATGCCGATGAGGATCGCACCGTTGATCTTGCGGGCCATCAGGACAATCATCACCGCCAGGCCAAAACAGGCAGTTTGCACCGCCGGGTCGCCAAAACTGCCCAGGCCGACATAGGTGGCCGAGTTCGCCACGACCAGCTTGGCGTTCCGCATACCGATAAAGGCGATAAACAAGCCGATGCCACCCGCGGTCGAGTGCTTGAGGCAGGCGGGCATCCCGTTCACGATCTGTTCGCGGACCCGCGTAACCGTGAGAAGCAGGAAGGCTGTCCCGGAAAAGAAGACCACGGCCAGCGCGGTGCGCCAGGGAATGTGCATGCTGAGGCAGACCGAGTAGGTGAAGTAAGCGTTGAGCGACATGCCCGGGGCCAAGGCGATGGGATAGTTGGCGACCAGCCCCATCGCCAGCGTGGCCGCCGCTGCCGAAATGCATGTCGCGAAGACAACGCCGTCTACGGGCATTCCCGCTTGAGAGAGAATTTCCGGATTCACGACGACGATGTAGGCCATGGTTACGAAGGTAGTGAGGCCGCCGAGAAACTCCTGCCGTACGCTGGTCTGGTTTTCCGCCAGCCGGAAGTAACGGTTGATCAAGCCGTCGTCCTTAATGGGAATGGCATGTGTGGACTTGTGGTTCAGTACGGAATCTTGTTGGGCTTTTTCTGCCAAGCGCGGAAGGCTGCCAGGGCCTGTTCCCGCATCATCTGGACCATGGGAATCGCACGCTCAGGGAGTGACTGCGCGAATTCGTGGTAGATGAAAGAATCGTCAAAACCGATCTGGGAGGCATCCGCGGCGAGATTGCCGTAATACACCCGAGCCAGGCGCGCCCAGTAAATCGCACCAAGACACATGGGGCAGGGCTCGCACGAGGTATAGAGCTCGCATTGCTTGAGTTCGAAGGCGCCCAGCTTGGCACAGGCCTCGCGGATGGCGGCCACTTCGGCGTGAGCTGTCGGATCGTGGGTGGCGGTGACGCGATTCACGCCCTCGGCAACGATGCGACCATCTTTCACGATTACCGCTCCGAAGGGTCCCCCTTGGCC
>DASPRM010000038.1 GCA_035624455.1 Terriglobales bacterium | reverse complement strand
GATAAGGCGTCTATAAGGACGAAGGCGCTGTCAAGGACAGAGTTGTCCTGTGCAGTGTTTGTGACACCGCGTGTTAGCCAGGGTTGGGTTGAGGACCAAGAGCTCCGAGCATCACGCTGAATCACCGGCAGTGAAGCAGTTCGCTTCACCATCCATCTATGCGGCCTAAACTGCGACCATGATTTTCCATGCGAATATCCAGCCGCCGGACCGGGGCAGAAGTGGAAAACGTTTTTCAGTTTTCCAAGGCGCGCCTAGCGCCGTCTTCTGCAGCGGTCAGTCTGGATGCGAGAGTACCCAATCAATTTCCCGGTCTAGCTTTCGCCGACCACACCTTACCGCGGGCTACTCTCGATGTAAGCGATCTCCGGATAGGCTGTGTTCCTACGCAGCATCCAGAACAATCGCACTGCTAATCTTCTCGCCGCCGCCACCTTGGCCACTCCTTTGGCCATGCGGTGGCAACGATGCTGGTACTGCTTGCGGAAGCCTTCATCCAGCCGGGTCACCGTTTGCGCGCTCTCGACCAGCAGCATGCGCATGAACGAGTTCCCCTGTTTGCTGATCGACCCCAGACGGCGTCGATGGCTGGAGCTACGTTCGCTGGGAATCAGTCCGAGATAGCTCGTCACCTGCTTGCCGCGTTGGAAGCGACTCACATCTCCCATGGTCAGCACGTAGGCCAGGGCCGTGACCGGACCTACGCCAGGCTGCGTCATCAGCAACTGGGCTCGCGGATTCTGCTGGGCAGCACGCTCGATAGCGTCATCGAGCTGACGAATCTGCGGGTCCAGATGGCTGAGTAGGTTGAGCAGGTCCTGTCTGCGTTGTGCGGCCCATCCTTCCAGTGGCAGTGTGCGTAACGCCTTCTGACCAGCTTCGCTCCACAACTTCCGCTTCATCTGCATGCCGCGGTTCAGCATCAGGTGTTGCAGCCCGTTCTTTACCCTTGCCCGAATGCCGACCAGCTTGTGACGATGCATCAGTAGCTGGCGCAGATCCCGCTCGCCTGCGCTGGGCCGCCACAACCGCGGGAAGCGGTTCTCCAACAGCAGCTTCAGAATGTGTGCGGCGTCCCGACGGTCCGTCTTCTGCTTGCGCACGTAGCTGGCGCGGATCTCTGCGGCATCTCCCACCCAGACTTCATGTCCTAATCGATCCAGCAGATCTTCGAACCATTGCGTGTTACCACAGGCCTCAAAACCGATCCGTGCCGGCGAACTCAGTTCACGGTAAAAGCGCTCGGCTTCACCGTTGCCGTTCTCCAACTTGAGCTCGCGTATCTCTCCCGTTTCTGAATCCAATACAGCCACTTGTTGCCAACCAGGATGGAAATCACACCCTTGTATCTTGCTTGCATCTCCCCGATTCATTCACTCCGTGCTACTTGGAGCCAGAATCGGGTTTCGGCGGGAGGCCGATCGCACCCTAGAGGCGCTGTCCTTCGCAGCCTGGATTGTAGATAGGCCCCCCGCCCTCCTTTTCTGACGCCGTGGAGAATCCGAGGCCACATGAGCCTGCATTCACAAGGTCGGCGAGAGAGGTTGCTCAGGGTCGGGGAGCCGAAACCGAGTCTAATCCCAATCTGGAGGAGTTGAGAATGACAGATCGTCCGGATGAACATGTCGACGTTTTCGCTGGTCTCGACGTCAGTGCACGTGCGATCAGCGTCGCCCGGCTTCGAAGCAAAGACGGGACGCTAACGGTTGCCAGCTTTGCGAATAACGCCTCCGGGCATAAGGCGCTCCTGGCGTACTTGCTGCAGGGAACCGAACAGGTACGGGTTTGTCTGGAAGCCAGTGGTAATTACAGTCTCGATCTAGCCCTGGCCTTGCATGCTCACCGTCACGTCGAGGTCAGCCTCGTAAATCCGCGTCGCGCCCGCCGCTTTGCGGAATCGCTGGGGGAACGGAGCAAGACTGACCCTGTCGATGCCCGTGTGCTTTGCGAGTACGCCGCGCGTATGCCGTGGGTGGTCTGGCGACCACCGAGCACACGAGGGTTGCGGTTGCGCGCCATCACCCGCGCCATCGAAAGCCTGGGCGTTATGCATACTCAGGAAAAAAATCGTGAGCATGCGTTGCAGGCTAGCCAGGCTTTGCCATCCTTGGTGATTCGGGAGATGCGACATCATCAGCGCTATCTGGAGAATCGCATGGAGCAACTCCGTCGCGAAGCTCGCCGGCTCATCGCGAAGGACCCCGAGCTAGATCGTCGTTTTCGCCTGATGGTGACAGTTCCCGGGGTCGCCGAAACCAGCGCGCTGCAGATTCTCGGAGAGCTTGTAGGGTTGCCCGATAGCTTAGATGCTCGCCAGTGGGTGGCATTCAGTGGACTCGATCCCTCCCAGTTCACTTCCGGTACGTCAGTCGAGAGGCGCCCCCGCATCAGCCGTGGGGGCAGTCGCCATCTGCGCCGCGCGTTGTACATGCCGGCGCTCGTGGCTCTGCGGCACGAGCCTCATC
>DASPRM010000037.1 GCA_035624455.1 Terriglobales bacterium | reverse complement strand
TCTCTGTTGTTGTTCCCACTCCAAAAACGGCCTGACGTATTCCCATTGCGCATCCGTGAGATCAGCCATGCCTTTCATTTGCTTCAACTTCACTCGCGAAGCAAGCATTTATTCAGGAGCCACATTAGTGAGATAGGTTCTGAGTGCTGACTGCTTTCTCAGAATTTCGTGACCTCGGTGAAGTTGAAATCGCGCACCTTCATGGCGGGAACCACCATGTCGAATGATTCCTCTCCGCTGGCGCGCACGGGCTCGCTCATCTGTTCCACGTTGCGCAGCATCTCGATCAGGCTCTGATTGAAGCGAAAATTCCTGAGCCCGCCCCGAATTTTCCCGTCCTCGACAAGGAACGTGCCGTCGCGGGTCATGCCGGTGAGAATTTTCTCGTAAGGATCGACTTCGCGGATGTACCACATGCGCGTGACCAGAATTCCACGCTCGGTGCCCGCTATCATCTGCTCCACTCTCCGGGTCTCGCCAGGAGCGGTGAAAACAATATTCAGGGGAGCTTCGCCCATCGCGTTCGGCAGCGGAAAACCATGACCGGTCGCCTCAATCGGGCCGACCTTGGCTGCCCAGGGCGACTTCCGCATCTTTTCCGCCGTGCCCCGGGCATACACCAGGCGGCGGACAATGCCGTGTTCGACCAACTGCACACGCTGGCGCCTGACCCCCTCGCCATCGAAGGAAGCGCCCGTTTGGAGCGGATGATAAACGTCGTCGGCGATCTGTATGTTTTCCCCGAAAACCTGCTGGGCGATGCGATTATTCAGAAACGAGCGCTCATCGAGGACCGCCTGGCCGCCCCAGTCCCAAAACATGAAGCCGACGAGGTCGAGCACGGCAGCCGGCTCGAGAATCACCGTGTACTTGCCTGCAGGCAACTCCCGGGGACCGGCCGATTGCATCGCCTTTTCGGCGGCGATCTCGGCCAAATGCGTGGCATCAAGATCCCGCACGTTGGGCGAATTGGCCTTGTTCCAACCCGAGGAATCTTTTCCCAGCATCGTGACTGAGATCTCTGACGACGTCTGCGTATGAAATGCCGCTAGCTGGCGCGAGTTCAACACCGCCTCGATCGACTCCGAGCAGGAGAAAATGCCTGCTGCGGTGAGTTTGTGACGGCCCGCAATTTTCACCATTTGCTCGATGGCATGCGCTCGCTCTTCGGGAGTGATGCTCGCTGATTCTCCGAATGCCCGCTTGATGGGATGTCCATTCGGCGAAAATGCGGCCTTGTCGGCCAGGGGCAGGAGATCTGCATCAGGATGCTGGACTTTCGCCAGACCCGAGGCGGCCTTCACCAGCCGCTCGATGCTGGCCTCGTCAAATTTATTCGTGGTTGCACGGGCAGTTCGCCCGCCGAAGACGACCCGCAACGAAAGAATGTAATTCTCTTCAGCGACGTTTTGCGTAATGGCGTTATTAGCGAAACGGGACAGGGCACTGCGTCCGCCGGCGATCAGCAGCTCAGTCTCGTCCGCCTGGGAATAGCGCAGCACGCGGGAGAAAAGATCGTGGGCTTGGTCGGAAGTTAGCATTACGCTCCCCTGTATGCCGACCCCACTTGCACGCCCCGAAATCTTGCCGGCGCCGCGCCATGGCCCGTCCCCATCACTTGCATCGGTTGTCCTTTGCCGCAATTGGGTGTGCCCCACAACACCCACTCGTCACGCGAGCAGATGACGTCCATGGAATTCCAGAACTCCGTCGTAATGCCTGAATAAGACGGATTCTTCAGCATGCGACCGATCTTGCCATTCTTGATCTCCCAGCCGATCTCGGTCCCGAACTGAAAGTTGTAGCGCTTGTCGTCAATCGACCACGAACGATTGGTCTGAAATAAAATGGCGTACTCTGTGTTCGATATGAGCTGCTCCAGAGTGAGCGGTTCTTGCCCAGGCAGAATGCTGACGTTGGTCATGCGGATCATGGGAACACGGTTCCAGCCCTCCGCCCGCATAGTTCCTCCCGAACGCCGGTCGCCGATAGCAGCCGCTGTGTCGCGCGAGCTCAGGTAACCAGTGAAAAGTCCGTTGCGAATGATCGGTGTGCATTGCGCGGGCACGCCTTCATCGTCATATTTGAACGTGCCCAAGCCGGGACCGTGGGATTCGGTAGCGTCGGCCACTACATTAACGATGTCGCTGCCGTATTTCAGTCTGCGCAATTTGTCGAGTGTCAGAAACGAAGTGCCGGCGAAGTTGGCTTCCATGCCCAGCACGCGGTCGAGTTCAATGGGATGTCCGATGGATTCGTGAATCTGTAGCCCCAGCTGCGAGGAATCAAGGATGATGTCAAATCTGCCCTCGGGGCATCGGTCCGCCTTGTGCAACGCCACCGCCTCTTCCCCAATCCGACGCGCGTTCTCCACCAGCTTTAGCTCCTGAATCAATTCATAGCCGCGCTCCTGCCACTGGCCGCCGTAGGAGTTGGGATAAGAGCGCTTCTGAATTTCATCTCCGGCAAACGAATAGGCCGCGTATCCCACGCCGGTCGTGGTCTTCGTCTGATGAATATCTGAGCCCTGGTTGTTGTAGAACCACTGCTCATAGCGGCGGAAGTTGAGATTCGTCTCTGCCAGCGTTACTCCATTCACCGAACGCAACTCCGCATCAACCTTAAGCAGGAGCTCAAGATTCTGCTCGACTGCAATCGAAAAGGGATCGATCTGGCATGGACTGGCCCAGTCATCGACGTAAGCCTGCTCAGGAACGAGCTTGACATCCTGCTGCTTCACCCGGGCTGAGGCGCGAGCAATCTTCATCGCCTCGGCAGCTGCCGCTTCGATTCCCGGCTTCGTCAGCTTTTCAGTGGCAGCAAAACCCCAGGCGCCGCCCGCCAACACGCGGATTCCGGCACCAAGCGACTCGGAATCGGCGACATGGTCGACCTTGCCATTCTTGGTCGCCATCGCACGCTGGCGGTCGTCTACGATGCGGATTTCGGCATATTTCGCCTTGCCGAGATCGGCAACATTCAGCGCCCAGCCAGCGATTTCTTTCATGGGTAGAGAATAGCATTTAGTGTTCAGCAATCATCCGGGTGCCCCAGGTTAGCGACGGGCAGTTCGGCGCTAACCTGGGTGATTGCGGTGCCCCCTAGCCTTCTTTTGGCTAGGGCGGGAGGTCGAGGCGCAGCCTCGACAGGTTTTTTCCCAATTGCTAACTTCCGAGGTCTGACCCCTTATGCCCATCATGAAGATCAAGACGGTCAACATCGAGGATGGAATGCCGTCGATATCCGAGGCACTGGTTAAGATGGATCGCGAGCTGGCACTCGCGCGGCGTAAGGGATATTCACTCGTAAAGCTGATCCATGGCTATGGGTCGACTGGCGCAGGAGGCGACATTCGGATCGCGCTGCAGAGCAAGCTACGACAGATGACGGATCAAGGAGAAATTCAGGCGTGTATTTTCGGCGAAGACTGGTCAGTTTCGGATCAGCGGACCTGGGGGCTGTTGGGGGAACACCCTGATCTCAAGCAGGATTCAGACCTCGGGAGGCGGAACAAGGGAATCACGATGGTGGTGTTGTGAGTGGAGTAAAACAATCATTCAGGCTTCGCCCAGGTTAGCGCCGAAAAGCGCGGCGCGAACCTGGGCAGCGGCGCATAATTGAAGTGACAGAAAACGCAAGATACTTCGACCCCGCGCCCGCGACCCGCGAAACATAGGGGTCAAAAGAGCAAGCCGAGCGCGTCGCTCGGATGACAATCGGATTTTGTCCTAACTGCTAAGGGCTAATTGCTGAATTTGACTGCTGTTTGCTCCTACGTCCCCTCCGACCAGCTGGCCAGGTACTCTTCCTGCTCAGGAGTGAGGCGGTCGATCTTGATTCCCATGGATTCCAGCTTCAGCTTCGCCACGCGACGATCGAGCTCCTCTGGCACGCGATATACCTTCTTATCCAGCGATTGGTGATGCTTCACCAGGAACTCCAGGGAGAGTGCCTGATCGGCGAAGCTCATATCCATGACTGAGGCCGGATGTCCTTCAGCCGCCGCGAGGTTGATCAGGCGACCTTCGCCGAGCAGGACAATCTTCCGCCCATCTCTCAGTGAGTATTCATCGCAGAATGGCCGCGTCGTGCGTTTGGAAGAAGCCAGCTTCTCCAGCGCAGGGATGTCGATCTCCACATTGAAGTGACCGGAGTTGGAGATGATGGCGCCATCCTTCATCAGCTCGAGATGTTCCTTGCCGATCACATTCTTATTGCCGGTGACGGTGCAGAAAACGTCGCCAATTTTGGCTGCTTCCTGCATAGACATTACGCGGAAGCCATCCATGACTGCCTCAAGCGCCTTGATGGGATCAACTTCCGTCACGATAACCTCTGCGCCCTGACCGCGTGCGCGGCTGGCCAGACCACGGCCGCACCAGCCATATCCCACGACTACAAATTTGCTGCCAGCAAGCAGGAAATTGGTGGAGCGGATGATGCCATCGATCGTGGACTGCCCGGTGCCGTAACGATTGTCGAAGAGATGCTTGGTATCCGCATCGTTGACTGCAATGATCGGGTACCGCAGCACGCCTTCCTTGGCCATGGCGCGCAGCCGGATCACGCCCGTGGTCGTCTCTTCGGTGCCGCCGATGATGCCGTCCACTACGTCCGTGCGCTTGGTCAGCGCGGTCGTTACCAGATCGGCCCCGTCATCCATGGTGATTTGCGGTTTGTGGTCGAGCGCGGCGGTGATATGCGAGTAGTAGGTGCTGTTGTCCTCGCCCTTGATAGCGAAGACGGGCACGCTGTAATCCCGCACCAGGCAGGCAGCCACATCATCCTGCGTGGAAAGCGGATTGGAAGCGCAAAGGGCGACGTCGGCGCCGCCATCACGCAAGGTGATCATGAGGTTTGCAGTCTCCGCGGTCACATGCAGGCAGGCGGAGACCCGAATTCCGCGCAAAGGTTGGTTCTTGATGAACTCCTTGCGGATGATCTGCAGCACCTTCATCGACTGGTTGGCCCAATCGATACGCTTCTTACCCAGATCCGCAAGTTCAAAACTCTTTACATCCGAGGGAACGTTTGTCGCTGTCGTAGCCATACTCTCCTGTTCACTTTCTAAGAAGACGGCGGCTGGTGTCCAGACCTCAGGCCAGCCGCATTTGAAGATAATGTGATAGGGCGTGCTTGGTTACGCCCAACTTCGCGTTGCCGCCCCGAAAGATGGGTCCTTGTTTCTTCCGCACGCCTGCGGATCACCCGCAGGAGCCCAAAAACCTGGGTTCTGCCTTCTCGCGAAATTTATCTCTTGCCCACTTGCACCGCAGATTCCACACCTGCGGCAGAACGCAGCACCGCGGCCTTATCAGTGGCCTCCCAGGTAAAGTCCTTGTCACTGCGACCGAAATGCCCGTAGGCAGCGGTCTTGCGATAAATCGGACGTCGCAGCTTCAGTCCTTCAATGATGCCGCGCGGCGTAAGCGGGAAGTTCTCCCTAACCAGATCGCGAATTTTTTCTTCGGCGATCTTGCCCGTACCGAAGGTATCCACCAGCACGCTCACCGGCTCAGCCACCCCGATGGCATACGCAAGCTGCACCTCGCATCGATCCGCCAGGCCGGCTGCGACGATATTCTTGGCGATATAGCGCGCCATGTAGGCAGCCGAACGGTCGACCTTGGTCGGATCCTTGCCGCTGAAGCATCCGCCGCCGTGGCGCCCCATCCCGCCGTAGGTATCGACGATGATCTTGCGGCCAGTCAAACCAGTGTCGCCCATCGGCCCCCCCACTACAAAACGCCCAGTGGGATTGATGTGGTACTTCGTATCCGCATCGAGCAGGTGGGCGGGAATCACCGCCTGGATCACGTGCTCCAGCACTTCTGCCCGCAGCTTTTTGTTATCGATCAATTCCGAATGCTGGGTGGAGACGACAACCGCGTCTACGCGCACCGGACGATGATTGCTGTCATATTCCACCGTGACTTGCGACTTGCCGTCAGGACGGAGAAAGTCAAGATGTCCCTCTTTGCGTAGATACGACAGGCGATGGGTGAGCTTGTGCGCCAAGCTGATCGGCGCAGGCATGAATTCTTCGGTCTCGTTGGTGGCGAACCCGAACATCATGCCCTGGTCGCCAGCCCCTCCCGGGTCCACGCCCATGGCGATGTCAGGCGACTGCTCGTGGATGGAACTGATCACCGCGCAGGTGTTGGAATCAAAACCATAGGTAGCTTCGGTATAGCCCACCGCGGTCACCGTGCCCCGCACGATGGACGGAAAATCCACATACGCCTTGGTAGTGATCTCGCCGGCAATGAACGCCAGACCGGTGGTCAGCAGGGTTTCGCAGGCTACACGGCTGTACGGATCCTTCTCCAGGCAGGCATCCAGGATGGCATCGGAAATCTGATCAGCAATTTTGTCGGGATGGCCTTCGGTCACCGACTCGGAAGTAAAAAGATACCGCTTCGGGGATGGCAAGATCTATGTTCCTCCGTTACTTAAAAGCACTCAGGTCTAGGCGAGAGCCAGATCGGGCCTCAGCCCACCGCAAGCCTTTCAAAAGTAACAGAGGGAGCGAGCGCTCAGCAATCTTTTCATAGAGAATTACTCGGGAACGGAATCCCCCTACGGCAAGGGCTGGAAAACCTGCCCGCTGATTGCTAAGTGCTGACTGTTCCTATTGATATCCCTCCGGGGTAAACGTGACCGTCTTGACTTGCCCTTGATCCCCTAGTGCGGGTAAGGCGCGGCCGTTGTAGAGAACTTCGATCCCCGCTGCATTTCCCAACACCAACACCACCTCGCCGGTGGCACGAACGGATTTCTCCGTCCCGGCAGCAAGTGTATCCTTCATCACCAGCCTGCCGTCGGCAGTGACTGAGACCCAGGAGTCCTGCTTCGCCCGCAGCACTAAATGTATGGGCGCCTTGGCAGGTGGCGCTTCCGTCTTGGCCGGTTCGACTTTGGGTGCCGCGGCTTCCTTGCTGCTGGTTTCGCCAGGCTTTGCGGCACTGGCGACGGTTGCTGCGGGATTCGTTGCTGCCGCTCCGGGTTTGGATGTTGTCGTGGGTTTGGCATTTCCTGGGATTGTTGCGGCCGAAATTGTCGCCGTGGGGGCCTTCACCCCGCTATCCGCAGCAAATGGCTTACCGGTTGATCCGGGAACGGTGGTCGGTTTACCGCTGGCTGAAACTGCTGGTTTGTTCGAGAGATTGGAGGCGGAAGAAGTAGCGCCGGAAGGTGCTGCAGCCCGAGGCTTTTCCACCGGCGAGGTAGCTGGCGCAGCGGGCTTCTCCGGCTCAGCTTCGACCGGGGCTGGGGGTCTGACCTGTTGGGCAGCTTGGGCAGCCGCAGCAGCTTCTGTCTCGCGTGCCTCGTGCTCCGCTTTGCGCTTCGCGTAATAGGTCCAGCCCGCGAAAACCAGAGACCCAAGCACCACCACAACCGCAATCGCCGACCAGGAAGAGCGCTCTTCCTTTCGCTTTTCCTTGAGTTCCTCCGGCTCCGGCCGCTTCCAGCGCTCTAGCGTCTCGGAGAGGTCGCCATTCTGCTCAGATTCCAACGGCACGCCGGCGGCCGCGGTGTAGTCGGCTACCGCCTGCTCTTCGTCGATCCCCAGAAATTTCGCGTAGGCGCGAACGAACCCCTTGTTGAAGATTCCGCCGGGCAGCAGATCGAATTTCTCTTCTTCCAGGGCGCGAAGAAAGCGGTTGCTGATTTTGGTAGCGGTAGAAATCTCGTCGAGGGCGATGCCGCGCATCTCGCGCTCACGCCGGAGCCGTTCGCCAAAGCCTCCCACGTTGTGATCCCCCGATACCGCCGCGAAGGAATTTTTTTGGATCGGTTGCCATCATAGGTTTTGCAGGAAATGGGTGTCAAACGCGATTTCGGTCATCAAGGTGACAAACAGGAAACCGGTTGGCCTGAGGCGGAAATTTTTGAGCGCAATTGCCCTCGAACGCCATTCCACTTCTGGCACCAATATGCCCGCGATCCTTTGAATGAAGGAACAGAAATCGCAAGGTCCTTCGACTCCGCCCGCGACCCGCTAAAAACCCGGGTCGGAGGAGCAGGCGGGCGCATCCCTCAGAATGCCAGCGTGAAGCTCTTAATTTTCATCGATCAGACTTCACCCGATCATACTTATAACCGTGTGACATTCGTAACTGCCCTATATTGAGGCAGCCGGAGAGGGCCCGTATAATGCCGCCAAGCATTCTTCCCATCCACCGCGGAGCTCCGGCTTCATGACTCAGGGTGCGGACATCGAACGAAAGCGTCAGCTTCACGAACTGAATATCTTTCACGATGTCGCAAAGGCGCTGACGTCTTCGCTGAACCTCGACTCCGTCCTGCAGACCATCATGGAAAAGGTAGCCGAATACTTCCGCCCAGACACCTGGTCGCTGCTGATGGTCGATGATCAAAAGAGCGAGCTCTATTTCGCGATCGCTGTCGGCGATGCCGCCGAGGCCCTAAAAACGGTACGGCTCAAAATGGGGGAAGGCATCGCGGGTTGGGTCGCCAAGCACGGCGAGGCCCTCATCGTCCCGGACGTCTACAGCGATCCTCGTTTCGCCAAGCGCATTGACGAAATGACCAAATGGAAGACGCGCTCCATAGTCTGCATGCCGCTGAAGTCGCGGCAGCGTGTTCTGGGCGTCATTCAGCTCATTAACATCGGGCTGAGCGAGTTCGATGAGAACGAACTCTTCTTCCTGCAGGCCTTATGCGACTACGCCGCCATCGCCATCGATAACGCCCGCGCCGTTGAAAAAATCCAGGAACTCACCATCACCGACGACTGCACGGGACTCTACAACGCCCGCCACTTATATAAGACCCTGGAGTCAGAGGTTTACCGCTCGGCGCGTTTCGGCTACGAATTTACTGTTCTCTTCATTGATCTCGACCGCTTCAAGCGCGTCAACGACACCTACGGTCACCTGATCGGCAGCAAGCTCCTGGCCGAGATCGGCTATGCAATCAAGTCCCATCTGCGCTTGATCGATTACGCCTTCCGCTATGGCGGAGACGAATTTGTCATCCTGCTTCCGCAAACGGGCAAAGAATCGGCGACCATCGTGGCTAAGCGTCTGCTGGAATACTTCCGTCAGAATCTCTGGTTAAAAGATGAGGATCTGAACCTGAACGTGCGCGCCAGCTTCGGCTTGGCTTCCTATCCGGAGGATGCGAAGAGCGCCCACGAGATCATTCGCCAGGCCGATGAAATGATGTACGTTGTGAAGAATTCCACTCGCGACAATATCGGCGTCGCGCAACATGGAGTGCTGAAAACGTAGCTAAGTGCTAGTCCTTCCTGCGATTCTGCAATTCCGGTGCTTTGTCGTCTGCCTGTTTGGAGGTCACCGCAGCGGGCTTCCAAGCCGTAGCGTTTGCCGGTGCAGAGGGGTTAATTCCGAAATCCCACAAAAACAGGTTGATATCGTTGTCTCCCAAAAACTCCACCACCGCGTATTCGCCTGGCTGCAGGTCGGCATTCGGAGTGAGTTTGATCCAGCCGCCGGTCATCGACTCGCGGGAGCAGGAAATCATGGATTCTTTCTGCGAGATTTTGCCCGTGATAGCGACATTAATTGAGCCCACCACGCGAACGTCCTTCTTGGATTCCAGTTTCACAAGCCCGTAGTGTCCCGATCCCACCGCCGCCGTCGGCTTGGTCGCCTCTGCATTGGGATCGAAGTTTATGAAGACTGTCGGCCGGCTCAGATGGCCCTGGATCGGAGACCGCGCGCCTTTGAGCTCAATGCTCTGTTTGTTCCCCGCCAGCGGATTGATGGTGTTCTTCAGGATGTTCCCCTTGACGTCTTTATTCAGATCCCCGCTGTTCTGGGTCAGCTCGACCAGTTGCGGCTGGCCCTGGAAGTTGTCGAGAATGAAGATCCCTCCCGTTTCCGGCAGCCTGAGCCCGGGCGCCACCTGCGGAGACAGCACATCCTGCGTTCTGACATCATCATCCGGTTCGGGTTTAACATCCGGGATTGAGGATTTCAACTTGCCCGCCTTGTTATCCGCCTCCCATTTCTCGGTGGCATTCCAGTCCACCATTGATTTGGGCATCTCTTCCCACTCGTAGCGCTCGGCGCTCAGATAGCGCACCCGGTCGCCCACTACCTCCCATTTCGTTACTACCTGATAGGAGCCGTCGGTCAGGATCAGCCGCTTGGTTTCATCGGCATGGAGGCTAGGCGGACACGGGAAGACTGTCAAAAAGAATGCGAGGGCGATCAAGAGCGGGTAGCTTTGGCGAAATTTGACCATGATTAAGCCTATTATCTGCCGATTCGTTGTAGTCGGGAGAATCCCTCACGAATTTCGATGCGTCCTGCCAGGTAGATAGTTCCCTTGGCGCCGCTTTTCAGGCATAATTGGTCGTGCACCCCTCCGAACGGCGCACAACTAATCCCAATCAAAACCAGAGGTTGAGATGTCGGCGAAATACGTTTTCGTGACCGGCGGTGTGGTGTCTTCTCTCGGCAAGGGTCTGGCGGCAGCATCCATCGGCTGCCTGCTCGAAAGCCGTGGGCTGAAGGTCAACCTGCAGAAGTTCGACCCCTATCTCAACGTCGATCCGGGCACCATGTCTCCCTTCCAGCACGGCGAAGTCTTCGTCACCGACGACGGCGCGGAAACCGACCTCGACCTCGGCCACTACGAGCGCTTCACCCACGCCAAGCTCACGCGCGATAACAACTGGACTACCGGCCGAATCTACGAGCAGATCATCGCCAAGGAGCGCCGCGGCGACTATCTCGGGAAAACCGTGCAGGTCATTCCCCACGTCACCAACGAAATCAAGGCCGCCATGAAGAAAGTCGGGCAGGAGGTGGACGTCTGCATCGTGGAGATCGGCGGAACGGTCGGTGATATCGAGTCGCTGCCGTTTATTGAGGCGATCCGCCAGATGCGCCAGGAGTTGGGACGCGAACATACACTGTTCGTCCATGTCACCCTGGTTCCCTATATCGCTGCCGCCGGAGAGCTGAAAACCAAGCCCACGCAGCACTCCGTCAAGGAATTGCTCAGCGTGGGAATTCAGCCCGACATTTTGCTCTGCCGCACCGACCGCTTCCTCTCCAAGGACATCAAGTCGAAGATCGCGCTTTTCTGCAACGTGGAAGAAGAAGCCGTTATCACCGCCAAGGACGTCGGCTCGATCTACGAAGTGCCGCTGGTGTTCGCCAATGAAGGTGTGGATAACCTGGTGCTCCGGTATTTGCACATTACAGCCCGGGACCGCGACATGCGGCAGTGGGAAGACCTGGTCCACCGTGTTTACAACCCACAGGGCGAAGTCTCAATCGGAATTGTCGGCAAATACGTTGAGTACGAAGACTCCTACAAATCGCTGAAAGAAGCGCTGGTTCACGGGGCGCTCTCGCAAAATCTGAAACTGAACCTGCAATGGATTGAGGCCGAGGGTCTGGAAGGCAAGCCAGAGGATTATGAATCGCAACTGGAGGGCTACGATGGCATCCTGGTTCCCGGCGGCTTCGGCAAGCGCGGCATCGCAGGCATGCTGAACGGCATTCGCTATGCACGCGAAAAGAAAGTTCCTTATTTCGGAATCTGCCTGGGTATGCAGACAGCCTGCATTGAATTTGCGCGTAATGTGTGCGGGCTGGCCGATGCGAACTCCAGCGAGTTCGATCCGGCTACGCCTCATCGCGTGATTTACAAGTTGCGCGAGCTACGCGGCGTCGAAGAGTTGGGCGGCACGATGCGCCTGGGAGCGTGGCCGTGCAAACTCGAGCCGAACTCATTCGCTTATAAGGCATACGGAAAGGCGGAAATCAGCGAGCGCCATCGCCATCGGTATGAGTTCAACCGCGAATACGAAGAAACACTAACGGCCGGCGGGCTTCGCATAACCGGCGCAACTCCGGATGGCACTTACGTCGAGATCGTGGAGATCGCAGATCATCCTTATTTCTTAGGCTGCCAGTTCCATCCCGAGTTCAAGTCGAAACCACTGGAGCCGCATCCGTTGTTTGTGGCCTTCATCAAAGCTGCGCACGAGCAACGGAACCGTCAACTCGCGGAGAGGGAGCGCCAGGAAGTGGCGAAGTCAGTTTCTATGTTCCTGCGACCGGAGAAGGTAGCAAGGTCGTGAGCATGGGGCGAAATGCATGACCGGGGTGATCTACGAACCATTGGGTGTCATCCTGAGCGACGCGCAAGTTCTGTCTTTCCGACCAGCGCTTTTGCGGGTCGCTGGCGCGGAGTCGAAGGATCTTGTGTTTGTTTTCCTGCACTCTGTGCTCCGATCTGGTGTGTGAACAGTGCCCCACTCCTTCCAAGTCGGCGACGTTACCATCGGAGGAGGTTCCCTGTTCCTGATCGCCGGGCCGTGCGTCATCGAAAGCGAAGAGCATGCGCTCAAGATGGCAGAGTGCATTGCCGGCGTCTGCCGCTCGCTCAAGCTGCCCTACATCTTTAAGGCCTCCTACGACAAGGCGAATCGCACCTCCCTCAAGAGCTTTCGCGGACCCGGCTTGGCCGAAGGCTTACGCATCTTGCACAAGGTTGCTGCCACGGTGAGAGTGCCAGTACTCACTGACGTACACGAGACGGCTGATGTGCAACGCGTGGCGGAGGTCGCGCACGTCCTGCAGATTCCCGCGTTTCTCTGTCGCCAGACGGACCTGCTGGTCGCCGCCGCCAAAACTGGCCGCGCCGTGAACGTCAAAAAAGGCCAGTTTGTTTCTCCCTGGGACATGCGCCATGCCGTCCGGAAGATTCGTGATTCCGGAAACAATAGCGTCTTCCTGTCCGAGCGTGGCGCGTCGTTCGGCTACAACAATCTTGTCGTAGACATGCGCTCCCTCCCCATCATGCGCGAGTTTGCGCCCGTGGTATTCGACGCTACCCATTCCGTTCAACTTCCGTCAGCTGCAGGGTCGAATGGAGAGGCAATCTCAGGCGGGCAACCAGAATTTATTCCTGTACTGGCGCGGGCCGCCGTGGCCGCTGGCGTGGACGGTATCTTCCTGGAGGTTCACGACAATCCTCGCGAGGCCAAGTCCGACGGACCCAACGCTCTCGATCTGCAGAACCTGCGCGAGGTGCTGAATCAGTTGCTGGCCGTGCAGCGCGCCGTCAGCGTAAAGAGCCCGCCCCAGACGCAGGTGAACTAGGGGATGCAGGCGAAGCGGGTTGCAGTTCCTGCGGTGCCGGAAGCGTCGTTCTCCACAGGGTGTGCACGTCTTCTTCCTGCGGCACACGCACTCTGCGCACCACTCGCGTTTTCAATTCCTTCCCGTTCGGACGCCGCAGAAAGATCTTGTCGTTCTCCAGGCGCACTTCCACTTCGCCATTCTCGGTAAATTCGTACGGCGCGTAGGAATTCCAGGAGAACAAGGCGCATTGGCGGGCAAAATAAACAATATCGCGCAGGCGGATAGCGAGCACAAAGCAATCGCCGCCGACTCCCTCACCGGCTTGCGTCCGCCTCGCTTCGATCAGGGTCGCTGTCTGGTATGAATTTTCGAGGGCGCGGGCTTCACTCGAAAGCAGATAAAGGCACACCACGGCCAGGCAAAGAAGCAGAATGGTTCTCATGAACAGCTCCAGTCAGGGCTGCTGTGGTTATCGGCAAGAAGCGGTTGAGGGATTAGATAGAATTCAGCAATCAGCTACGATCGCAAGGTCTCGACTTGAATGAAGATGGACAGGCAAGATTGCCTGTCCCACACAAGCTTTCTCCGCCTCACGCAAAGTGTCGCTGCAAAGTGATTACTGAGCGCTGAATGCTAAGCCCTGATTACTGAGTGCTGAATGCTGACTCCTGAGTGCTGAGTGCATCTTCTGCTAACATCTCCTTTCCACATGAAATACATCGGTGAAAATGTGGTGCGCATCGAAGCAGACGCGCTTCATGCCCTGGCGGATCGCCTGGCCGGTCCCATGGCAGGCAGGTTTACTCAGGCTGTCGAGATGCTGCACTGCTGCGCCGGGCGCGTCGTGGTCACCGGCATGGGCAAAAGTGGCCTGGTGGCGCGCAAGCTGGCTGCCACGTTCAATTCCACAGGCACGCCATCGCTGTTTCTGCATCCCGCCGAGGCTCGCCACGGCGACTTGGGCATGCTGGCGCACGGCGACATTGTCATCGCCCTTTCCTACAGCGGTGAGACTGAGGAAATCCTCAGCCTGTTGCCCCAAATTAAACGGCTCGAAGCCATGCTCATTGTGATGACTGGGGAGATGCGTTCCACTCTTGCGCAAGCCGCCGACATTGTGCTGGATTGCTCGGTAGCCCAGGAAGCATGCTCGCTGGGATTGGCACCCACCGCATCGACCACCACCATGCTGGCCCTGGGAGATGCACTGGCAATGGCACTCGCCGAAAAACGCGGTTTTCAGGAGGAAGACTTCGCCAATCTCCATCCCGGCGGCAAGCTGGGCAAGCGTCTGGCGCGGGTCCGTACCCTGATGCGCACCGGCGATGCCCTGCCTCGCGTGGCCCCCCAGACCAGCATGTCCGACGTTATCTACGAAATGTCGCGCAAGAAACTCGGCGTCACCACGGTAGTCGAAGGCGAGACTCTGCTGGGCATCATCTCCGATGGCGACCTGCGGCGCCTGCTGGAGCGATGCGGCAAAGACGTGCTTGATCTGACCGCCGCCGAATGCATGACCCGCGACCCGAAGACGATCGCTCCCGACCAATTCGCGATCACCGCGCTGAACATCATGGAGGAGAAGAAAATAACTTCGCTGGTGGTAGTTGATGGTGATCGCCGCGTGCAGGGCATCCTCCATTTGCACGATCTGTGGGGAACGGAGATGGTGTGAGAAGAACACTCAGCAATCAGTAATCACTGCGACGAGGGATCTGCAGTTTCCCACAACGCGCCTTTTTCCTCGGTTTTCGCTTTGGCTGAGTGCTGACTGCCAAGTGCTCTCTAACTTTTGTATTCTCCCGCGCCCCAAGCTATCTTCTTAACCAGATGGAGCCGCCATGTATCACTACAATCGCCAAACCGCCTTGGAAGAGCTCACCGAAGAAGCACGCCTGCCCAATCCCGTCCATGTGCGCGACATGCTGCTGCGCGCGCACCTGAAGCCGGAAGAATCGCTGGAATTGACCCGGCTGTTTGTGGATTATCAATCGCACTTCGGCCTGGCGCAGAAGCTGGGAAAACAGATTCTCGATCAACTTTCTGCCCGTCCAGCGCTGCGCTGAGCGGACGTGCATTTCTTCTCATAATCCACATCCTTCGAGAACATTGTCCGAGGGAGGCTTGCGGCGAGAGGAGAAAGAAATGGACCTCGGGATAAAACACAAGATAGCAATTGTTTCCGGCTCAACTGCTGGGATCGGACTGGCGATCGCCACGGCGCTCGCTCACGAGGCCGCATTGGTGGTGGTCAACGGCCGAACCGAAGCTCGGGTGGACGCCGCACTTGAGCAGATTCGACAGAGCGTAAAGAATGACCGTGTGCGCGGTGTCGCCGCCGACCTTGGCACAGCGCAAGGTGTCGAGACATTTCTCAGTCAGGTACCCGAAGCTGCCATACTGATAAACAATCTCGGCATCTTTGAGGTGAAGCCATTCCTCGAAATCCCGGGACGCGGATTGGCAGCCTTTCTTTGAGGTAAACATTCTGAGCGGTGTGCGCCTGACGAGACACTATGTGCCGGGTATGCAGAAGAAGAATTGGGGCCGAGTGATTTTCATATCCAGCGAGTCGGCGGTCCACATTCCCGCGGAGATGGTGCATTACGGCATGACCAAGACGGCGCAGGTAGCCATCGCTCGGGGTCTGGCTGAATCGCTCGCAGGTAGCGGAATCACGGTGAATTCAATTCTGGTGGGACCAACCGCTTCGGAGGGCGCTGGCGCGTTCTTGCAAGAGGTCGCGCGGCAGCGAAATTTGACCTCCGCCGAGCTTGAGAGGCAATTTTTCAAAGAGATGCGGCCAACATCGCCGCTCAGAAGGTTCGAAACACCGGAGGAGGTCGCAGCGGTCGTGGTTATCGTCGCCAGCGCGCAGTCAGCGGTCATCACTGGAGCTGCGGTCAGAGCGGATGGTGGCGTGGTGAAATCGGTGCTGTAGAGTCGTAACTCATTGTCGAGTGCAACCGCAATCTGGGAGGCATATACGGATTCCGCAATCCAAATCCAGAAGCTGGTAAAGATCTACGAAGGACGGCAGAAAGTGACCGCCGTTGATGCCATCGATCTCAAGGTCTCTCACGGTGAAATTTTCGGCTTGCTCGGTCCCAACGGCGCGGGCAAAACCACAACCATCGGCTGCTGCACGACTCGGACTGTTCCCACCAGCGGACGCATCTGGATCAACGGCGTGGAAGTACAAGAGGATCCACCTCAGGCTCGGCTGTTGATTGGCGTCGTACCCCAGCAGAACACTCTGGACCGCGCCTGCACCGCCTGGGAGAACATCTACTTCCACTGCCGTTATTTCGGCATGGCAGCCGAGACGGCGCGCCGACGCTCCGATGATTTGTTGCGCGAGTTCAAATTGTTCGAGCGCGGCAGCGCCCTGGTCCGCGAACTTTCCGGCGGAATGGCGCAACGCCTGCAGATTGCGCGCGCTGTGGCTCACCAGCCCAAGGTTCTTTTCCTGGACGAGCCCACCGCCGGACTCGATCCCCAAAGCCGGCTCGCTGTCTGGGAACTGGTGCGCAACATGCGCGTCAGCGGAATCACCGTGCTGCTGACCACGCACTATATGGAAGAAGCCGATCAGCTCTGCGACCGCGTGGCCATCATCGATCACGGCAGGATTCTGGTAAACGGCACACCTGCGGAGCTCAAGCAAAGCGTCGGCGCGCAGACGGTGATGGAAATGCACCTTTCCGACGCGCCGGCGTCGCTGGCTGAGGGATTGCGCTCGCTGCCGGGTGTGGAGGCGGTGGAGCAGACGCCGCCTGGATTCCGAGTCTATGCCCGCAGCCGCGATGGCCTGCTGCCACGGGTAGTGGAGGTGGCGCAGGGCTACGACCTACGCGACGTCGCCGTGACCGAGCCGACTCTGGAGACAGTTTTCATCCGCCTAACCGGGAGGGAACTCCGTGACTGAAGCAGCGCTTTCTTTGCCGACAACCGAGCCGCAGATGCACCGCGCATCTGCCTATGCGCACGCCTTCGGTGGACTCATGCTTCGCGATATATGTGTGCTGCGCCGCGAAGCTGCCGCCTTCGTCGTGCGCACCGTCATGAACCCGCTGTTTTTCGTTTTCGTATTCACTTACGTTTTCCCGCGGATTGGCCAGGGGTTCACCACAGGCTCCAGCGTGAGTTTCGGCACGGTCATCCTTCCCGGACTGATGGCCATCGCCATCATGTTCCAGGGAATCATGGCAGTGGCCCTGCCGCTGGCGATTGAACTCGGCGTGGGTGGAGAGTTGTTCGACCGCATTATGGCTCCGCTTCCAACCGGAGGAGTCGCCGCGGAAAAAATCGTATTCAGCGCGGTGCAAAGTGTGATCGCAGCTGGAGTGGTGTTCCCTCTTGCCTACTTCATTCCCTCCATGCCGGTGCACGTGCACGTTTCGAGCTGGGCATTCCTGCTAACGGTGATCGTGCTGGCTGGTCTCGTTTCCGGAGCCATGGGCCTGGCGCTCGGCACTATCGCCAAGCCGCAGCAGATTAATCTGATTTTCGCCGTGGTAGTGATCCCGGTTACGTTTTTGGGCTGCGTCTACTATCCCTGGGCGCTGCTACACAGCGTGCGCTGGCTACAAGTGCTGGTGCTCCTGAATCCGTTGGTGTACATGAGCGAAGGTCTGCGCGCTGCGCTTACGCCGGCTTTACCGCACATGCCCTCGCCTGTCGTTCTGGCCGCGCTCGTTTTATCGCTGCTGATCTTGTCTTGGATCGGGATTCGAGGATTCGTGAAGCGGGTGATTAGCTGAAAAAACAGTCAGCATTTAGCAATTAGCGATTTAACGGCTAAACACTCACCGCCGCAATCCTTCTGATCAGATCTTCCTGCTCGGTCTTGCTCTCCGCGCCGATTGTAAAAGCGTGCAGCAGGTCCAGTGATAGCGCGTACTTCAGCGCCTCATCCTGACGGTTGCGCAGCGCTCCCGCGCCCAGAATCTTCATACCGACCACAGCTTTGCCGGCCGCCCGCATCTGGCTGAGTACTTCAGCCACCGTCTTAGGATCGGCATCCATTTCGGCTCCTACCGGATTGATGCGCGCCAAATCTACTTCTACCCACGGTGAGGCGGCAGCAGCTCGCAGAGCGCCGATGCTATGGCAGGAGCAACCGTGCGCGCGAATGACTCCTTTCTGCTTAGCTTCGGAAAGCGCGTCCATCGCGCCTTTGTAGCGATCGGTCCAATCGCTTTCGGTAAGGCAATGCATCAGCGCGATATCGATGTAGTCGACGCCCAGTTCGCGGCGGAAACGGTCCAGGTCGGCACGAACCCCGGCGCCATCACGCGACCACGTCTTGGTCAAAACCGTGACCTTGTCGCGGGGAACATGCTTGAGTGCCTCAGCCACATGCGGATGGCTGCCATACGAATCAGCCGCATCAAAGAATCGCAGCCCGTTTTCATAACCATTCAGTAACAGACGAGAAAGACCATCGATGCCCAGCGCGGTCTGATGCGAGTGGTGACCGACTCCCACAGTCCCGGTTCCCATTGCCAGCCGGCTGGTCCGAATACCAGTGTTTCCCAGGACCACGGTATCGGAGGCGCTGAACTTGCGTGGGGCCGAGGTCAGGGGAACGGCCCTTAAAGTCTTGGAACTGAGCCAGGCCGCTCCCAGCCCGCAAGCAGTGCGAACGATAAATTCTCGGCGCTTCAAGTTCCCTCCTCGAGAATGCGATTCGGGTAGTCGATCGTTGCTGGTTGTTTCCACGCTCAACACGATATGAGACGTAGCCGCTCGCTTTTCGTAAACACGAAAGGATATCAGTCCAACTGGCGCTCTTTCCGGGTTTTTTCGCTGGTCTGAGAGATCAAGCTATAGCCGCGTTCTGGGCGAACTCCGTTCCTCTACGTCTCACCCTTTACTTGCGTGCTGAATGCCTGGTGCTTAGTGACCAGCGCCGAACGGCGAGTGCCGAACGCCGGGTGCAGGTTCCTATGTGCCGAGTACTGACGCAGTTGTGGTTGCTGCGCCTGACTACTGATTGCCCGATTGCTGTTTCTCCAGGTCAAACAGATACCAGTTCCACAAGAAGCGCTCCACGAAGACTACGACCGCTCCCGCAATGACGGTAGTTCCCACCCACGGAGAAGTATGGCGAATGAAATTTCCTGCTAAAACCAGAACCACGATCACCAGATCCCGCAACCATCCAAATGCGACCAAAGACCGTACCATTCCCTGCTCCTCCAAGGGGCCAGCTTCTTTATTTTTGATGCCACGGTCAACCTCTCTGGTGGTCCTAGCCTTCAGTAACGCGAAGCAACTGATGAACAAAAAGGCCCGAACAGCGCTGCTGTACGGGCCAATTCCTCATCGACTACCGCGATCACCTCATGACCGAAAATTCAATCCTTCGATTACGGAACCTGCCCTCCTCAGTGTCGTTGCTGGCGACAGGCCTCGTGTCTCCATAGCCTTTAGCCACCAGAGCGGAGGGATTCACTCCCTGCTTGACCAGATAATCCCGCACCGAATCGGCTCGCTTCTCCGAGAGTTGCGCATTGGCTGACGCGTCTCCCACGTTGTCGGTGTGACCGCCTACTTCGATCGTCGTTCCCGAGGGCGCAGCCTGCATTGCAGCCGCCGCCTTGTTCAGAAAATCGTAGCTCTCGCTGGGAAGCTGCGCACTCCCAGTCGAAAAATTGATCACATACAGATTCAAAGCGCCCACTAGGTCCTGGGAACTGTACCCCGGCTTCAAAGATGCCAGCGCCGTTGTGGCTCTCTCCGATGCCAGCCGCAGTTGCTCTTGGACATTGAAAGCCGATGTTTTCACCGGTTCGCGACGATTCCAGAACCACAAACCCAGTAGCGCAAGCACTATCAGAGCCAGCAACGGCCACAACCAACGCGAGATTCCAGTTTTCTCCGCCGCCCTCTCTGCGGCATAAACCGCTTGCCGCGTACCGGAAGCGAGGGCCGCAGTGGGACCGCTAATGTACGACATGATGTCCGAGGGCAAGCGGGTTGGTATGGTCCCCCCGGGCGCTAGTTTTTGGATCAAGGCTGGCAACATAGCAGCCACGGCAGACGTCGCGGTAGAAGTTGAGAGACCCGCCTTGGTGGCCATGGTTTCAATCGTGTTTCTGCCCAGAACATTTTCTACGCTTTCCGGAGCAATAGCTTTGGCATCACCCCCCAGCCACGACTTGACCCAACTTCCCAGGCCAGCGCGCTGGAAGCGATCCAGAAATCCGCTCAAACCACCATCCTGCTGTGTGATGAACGTCAAAAGGCTGGAAAGAAGAGAACCGGCGCTCGTGGTGCTCATGCCAAAGCGGTTCTCCACTTCATTCAAGACCATATCGAGAGCACCCATGGAACTTCTCCTTTTCTTGAAATTTGCACCTGCAAGAAACTGGCGTGAGCGCCAGACACTTGCCCGTAGCCTATCCCAGTTCGGACCCGCATTTCCTTGCAGAATTGACTCCGCCTTCACTTGCTTTCCTTTGGCGCAAAGAAGTTGAAGATTGCTTGCACGGATGGAAAAACCGTTCACCTGGCCATCACCATTCACATTCATTAATTAGCACTCGGGAACGATACGAAGTCTGCCAGGACAACCCCCAAGGCAAGTCCCCCATGTCTCAATGGTTTTCGGTTCTGAGTAACTGACCGCTGATCGCTGCCCCGCCGGCGCTTTCCGTTACAATCATGAATTCCAATCCAGGGACGCTCCTGCATGTATCGTTGGTCGCAACTATTCATCCCCACGCTGCGCGAAGCTCCGGCCGATGCCGAAGTCGCCAGCCACAAATACTTGCTGCGCGCGGGTTATATCCGTCAGCTTTCCGCAGGAATCTATAGCTATCTTTTCCTGGGCCAGCGATCCCTGCTCAAGATCATCGAGATCGTCCGCCAGGAGATGAACAAAATCGGGCAGGAGTTTTACTTGCCCGCATTGCATCCACGCGAGATCTGGGAGGCCAGCGGCCGCTGGGCTGCGATGGGCGAAAACATGTTCCGCCTCAAGGACCGCAAGGGCGCCGACCTCTGCCTGGGTATGACCGCCGAAGAAGTCATGTCCGAAATCGCCCGCAAGGAACTCCGCAGCTACAAGCAGCTGCCTCAGATCTGGTATCAGATTCAGACCAAGTTTCGCGACGAGCCGCGGCCGAAATCAGGTCTGCTGCGTGTGCGCCAGTTCGTCATGAAAGACTCCTACTCCTTCGACATCGATGACGCCGGCCTCGATCTCTCTTATCGAAAGCACTATGACGTCTACGGCCGCATCTTCGATCGCTGCGGGCTGAAGTACCAGGTCGTAGAAGCGCACTCCGGCGCCATGGGCGGATCGCAATCGCATGAGTTCATGGTGTACACCGAAGCGGGGGAAGATCTCGTCGTGAGCTGTGCGGGATGCCAGTACTCTGCCAATCTTGAAAAGGCTTCGTCGAAGGTAGAAGCCGTGGAAGACCTGCCGGCCACTGCCAAAGCGCCCGAACTGGTTCGCACTCCCGGCCAGAAGACCATCGAAGACGTCGCTCGCTTTCTGGGGGTCTCGCCCACGAACAAGATGAAGACTCTGGCGTATATGGCCATCGATACCACAGAGGAGCATAGCGGCTCGACACAGACCCGTCCGGTGATCGTTCTGATGCGCGGCGATCACATGTTGAACGAAGCCAAGCTGTCCTCGGCTTTGGGTGGAATGCAATTCCGCCCCATGCAGGAGGATGAGATCCACCAACTCTTCGGCGCGCCTCCAGGATTCCTAGGCCCCCTGGGAATCGAGTGGGCCCCTTCGATCAATGGCACTCCTGGCCCTTGGTTGCTGCTCGACCAGGCGTTACAAGGGCGCAAGAACCTGATTGCCGGCGCTAACAAAGAGGACTGCCACGTTAGAAATCTGACCCCCGGGAAAGATTTTCATGTCACCGGCTGGGCTGACCTGCGCACCGTTTCCGAGGGCGAAGGCTGTCCGAATTGCGGTAAGCCGTTGAAAGTAGCAAAGGCTGTCGAGATCGGTCACATTTTCAAGCTTGGCTGCAAGTACTCGGAATCGATGGGATCGCGGGTGCTCAACCAGGATGGGAAGGAAGTCACTCCCATTATGGGCAGCTATGGCATCGGGATGGAACGTATCCTGACCTCTGCCATCGAGCAGAACCATGACGCAGAAGGCTTCTGGCTCCCTGCCGCCATTGCCCCCTTCGAAGTCGTGATTACCCCTACCAACGTGACTGAAGATGAACTGCTTCAGACCGCTCTCGAGATTGCGCAAGACCTGCAAAAAGCAGGGTTTGAGGTCCTTGTAGATGACCGGGATGAGCGCCCCGGAGTGAAATTCAAGGACGCTGACCTGGTCGGTATCCCATTCCGGATCACTGTTGGCAAGAAGGTTACCAAAGGTCAGGTTGAGCTATTGACGCGCTCGACACGGCAAAGTCGCGATGCTAACATCCCCGACGTTGTGAGCGTGATGCGGAAGTTGCTGGAAGCCTAGCCTTCTCACATCACCGCTCGGTCGAAATTCTGGTTTCGCGTCGGTATGAAGAAAATAAGGGCTCTGCTTGGGGTTCTCGTCCTCGTGGCTGGCATCTACGCCGGCTACCTCGTCATTCCCGTCTACGTTAGCAATTACCAGTTACAAGACGCCATTGACGAAGAGGTGAAGATCAACACTTACACCTCCAAGAGCGAGAACGATATGCGCAACTCGATCTACAAGAAAGCTCAGTCGCTGGACATCCCGGTGACTCCCGAGCAGATCGAAGTCAAGCGCGCTGGCAACAGCGTAACCATCAGCACCCAGTACACGATGCACGTCGATCTTCCGTTTTACCCCCTGGATTTGACTTTCACACCCTCGAGCAAAAACAAATCAGTCATCTGAAACTGAACGGCTCACACTTGTGGACCAGCACCAATGAGGATAACCGTGCATAGACCGCGTGCCTTACAATAGGAACCAATGCGCTCTGGCCAGGATGCTCCTTACGAGAAGCAATACTCAGATAACTTTTTGTCGCGCTGCATCGTCTGAAATAGAAGCGGGGTCTCCGCTGCTTAGCCTGTGGCCATAAAAATCAAAATCCCGAACTTCCGAGCCGGCAAGAATGGGTCGCGGATTGCTCTTTCTTTGTCTAATCCTCTGATTCGTGCTGCTTTGGCAGCGTTGGCACTGATCCTGGTGATCTGCCTGGCTGTCTTTTCGTATTACTGGAACAAATACGATCGCATGGTGGAGCAGCGGATCCGTGGCCCCATTTTCACTAACTCCGCGCGGATTTATGCCCGACCCAGGGCAGTTTCCGTTGGTGACCGGATCGAGTCTCAGGAGATCGTGTCCGAGTTGCGTCGCGCCGGATACACCGAGGGTGCCAAGAGCGAAGGCGTCGGGACCTACAAACTTGCCGACGGCGCAATCCAGATCAAGCCTGGACCGCTCTCCTATCACAATGAAGATGGCGCCAGCATTCAGATTTCGGGAGGCAAGGTCACCAAGATCACTGCTGGGGGCTCCGCAGGCGCTCTTTCCGCCTACGAACTAGAGCCGCCTCTGCTCACCGCTCTGGATGCCGAGGAACGCGCCAAGCGCCAAGTAGTCCACTACCAGGAGATCCCCAAGGTCATGGTGGACGCCGTCCTTGCCATTGAAGATCGCCGCTTCTTCCAGCATGGCGGGGTGAATTTCGTACGCCTTTTCGGCGCCGCCCTCTTCGATTTGCGGGAGCGCCACAAGGGACAGGGTGGATCAACCCTCACTATGCAGATTTCCCGCGGCTTTTTCTTAACGCCGGAAAAGACCGTCAAACGCAAGCTCACCGAAATGATGATCGCCATCGACCTGGAACATAAACTCAACAAGCAGCAGATCTTCGAGCTCTATGCCAATCAGGTCGACATGGGTCAGCGCGGTTCGTTCACGATTCATGGTTTCGCGGAAGCTTCGCGGTCGTATTTCAATAAAGACCTGCAGAGCATCACATTGCCTGAAGCTGCCCTACTGGCTGGAATCATCCAGCGCCCTAGCTACCTGAATCCCTACCGCCATCCCGAGCGTGCCCTGGATCGTAGGAACCTGGTGCTGGAAAGCATGGTTGATACCGGCGCCATCACCCGCGAGCAGGCCGACAAAGCCAAGGCCGTTCCCTTAAAGCTGGCTCCTCCCAACGTTGAAGCCAGCGACGCCCCGTATTTTGTCGATCTGGTGCGTGAATTTGTTGGCAGCCGCTATGGCGAGAAAGACGTCAACGAGCAGCAATACAAGGTTTACACCACCCTCGATCCTGAGCTCCAGAGAGCTGCTGCTGAAGCTGTGGAAACAGGCATCAAGCTGGTAGACCAGCAAGTCACCAAGCTGCGCACCAAAAAAACTAAGATCGGCACGGGCAAAAACGCCAAAGTTGAAACCACGGTAGCTTCGGGTCCAATCGCCCAAGTTGCCCTAATCGTTATGGACCCGCATACAGGGGAAGTGCTGGCTCTGGTGGGCGGCCGCAATTACGGCATGAGCCAGTTGAATCACGCTGTTAAGCAACGTCCCACTGGTTCCATTTTCAAGCCCTTTGTTTATGCAACCGCGGTCAACACGGCAGTGGTTTCCAGCCCAACGGTTGTTACTCCCGCTTCGATGCTGGACGATACCCCTGGCACCTTTATCTTCGATCGCGGCACGCAAGTCTACGAGCCGCACAACTATAAGCAGGAATATCACGATCAAATCCCAGCCGAATATGCCTTGGCTCATTCCCTGAACAACGCGACCGTTCGGCTGGCGGAACAGGTTGGCTATAGCAACGTCGCCACCATGGCCAAGGCAGCAGGAATCAAGTCGGTCCAGGCGACCCCGGCGATCGCGCTCGGCGCCTACGATGCCACTCCGCTCGATATGAGCAGCGCCTACACAGTTTTCGCCAATGGCGGCGTCCGGCTTTCACCGGTATTCGTCAAGTCCGTTCACAGCAGCCAGGGCGAGCCCATCGAGAACTTTTCTGCCGACAAGACGGTCGTGCTTGACCCGCGTGTCGCCTACGTCATGACCACCATGATGGAGAACGTCATCAACACCGGCACCGGCTATCCTGTGCGCCAATTCGGATTCACAGCACCCGCGGCTGGAAAGACCGGCACTTCTCACGATGGCTGGTTTGCCGGCTATACCACGAAGCTCCTGTGCGTCGTGTGGGTGGGATTTGACGATTACAGCGACCTCAAGCTTTCCGGTAGTGCGACCGCAGCGCCCATCTGGGCGGAATTCATGAAGCGTGCCGTAAAAATTCCCGCATACTCCACCGGCGAATTCCCTCAGCCTGCAGGAGTAGTAAACGTCCGGCTGGATAAAGTTACCAACCGGTTGGCCACTGCCGCTTGTCCGGATGATTACTACGTGGCCTTTATTGCCGGTACGGAGCCGACGCAAACCTGCGAGCAGAACGAGGGTGGAAGCATCCTGACCAAGATTCTCGGTGTGTTCGAACCCAAACCGCCGTCTCAGAATTCGTCGCCTCCAGTCAACAACGGACAACCCGCCATCGGCCAGCCTGGAGAGCCAATGACCGGGACCGCCCTCCCAGTCCCTCCGGACAAGAAAAAGAAGGGTTTCTTTGGAAAGCTCGCTGGCGTCTTCAAAGGCGACAAGGACGAGGACAAAAATGACGGCAACAAAACCCAGCCCCCTCCTCAGCAATCTCCGCAATAGCTCATAGATTCCTCCATCCTAGTGATGCGGCCGCTGCAAACTCCGAGGGACCCGGCTTGCTCCGTGGTTTGGCTGGCTGTCTGATGGCTGACCGCTGATGGCTTCCCCCCATTTGCTTTTTTTCATCCGAAGTTACAGACTTCGGTGTCAGTAGTGCTTGTGGGGGATTCGCACCCGTGTGAGTCGCGATCAGGGAGCCCAACATGAGATTTCCTCAGTTCAACTGCCTGCCATTGCCGTTGCTAGCCTGCACGCTCGCCCTTCCTGCAGCAGCACAGACCGGCGCACCTGTGGATTTGCAGGACCCGGGAGTGCAGACTGTCCCTGTCTCGCCACCTCCCCTGCGTCGCGTGGAGCCTCCCTCGCCGTCAGCAACCGCATCGGAGCTGGAGTCGCAAGGCGATCAGCTACGTTCGGAAAAATCCTATCTCGATGCCATCGACTACTATCAGGCAGCTCTCAAGAAGGCGGCACACGGCCACGATACCGCCGTTTTGGAAAACAAGATCTGCATCGCGCAGATACAGATGGGGCGGTACGACGATGCCAAGAAAAATTGCGACCGCTCCACCAAGTCCGATAAGAACTACGCCGACGCTTATAACAATCTGGGGGTGGTTTTTTACCAGGGGAAAAGATACGCACGTGCCATCAAGAGTTATCGGAAAGCGATTGCGCTTCGAGACACCTCGGCATCCTTTCACAGCAATTTAGGAACCGCCTATTTCTCAAAGAAGGAATTTGAAAATTCCATGGTGGAATACAACCGGGCGATGCAATTGGATCCCGCGATTTTCGAGCACAAGGGATCCGGCGGCATAACTGCCCACATGTCGTCTCCCGAAGATCGCGCTCATTATTCCTATCTGCTGGCCCGCATGTTTGCCCAGCAGGGGCAGCTTGATCAGTCGCTCCTCTATTTGCGGCGGGCCATCGAGGACGGGTATCCCAACATTCAGGACGTCTATAAGGATGCCGATTTTGCCAACTTGCGCAAGGATCCCCGTTTCAACGAACTAATGACGCAAAAGCCGGTGGCTATCCCGCAGTAAACAAAGGAGTTAAAATTCCGGTGCGATCCGCAACTTTCTTCCCGCTTCGGAGTTTGAAGATTCCAGCCTCCTGAAAGCGACAGTGAGTAAGGGGAAACGGTGACCCCCGCGTTCATCCTCAACGCCCCAAGCGAACGCGGGGGGTTGTTTTTCGCAATCGGCAGTCAGCTATCAGCATTCAGCAATCCGCCCGATCTTCAGCTGATCTCTGCAGTACTCTCCCTTCGTGCCTCGGTGGTTGGGTTGGGTTTGGCTGAATGCTGAGTGCTGATTGCCGATTGTTATTTCTTTGCGGTCTCTTTCTCCGCCGGTTTTGGTGAGCGCTCGCCGATGTACGCCGCGACCGCCTGCTCGAGCTTTCCCTGGGCGCGCAGCACGTACTCGATGGCATCGCGGCACGCGCCTTCGCCGCCGCGGTGATCGGTGACAAAGTGGGATTCGTCCTTGACCTCCTCCCGTGCATTGCGCACGGCAATCGCCAGCCCACAGTGCCGCATGATCGGCAGATCGATCACGTCGTCGCCGACATAGGCAACGTTCTCCGGCCGGATACCTTCTTTCTCTACAATTTCGTAAAGCACCGTCAGTTTGTCTGAGATTCCCTGATACACGTAGTCGAGACGCAGATCGCGCGCCCGCAGCACCACCGTCTCTGAGATCCGCTTGGTGATGACCCCGACCTTCAGTCCGCCCAGCCGTGCCAGCGACATGCCCGCGCCGTCGTGCGCATGAAAGCCCTTGGCTTCGATCATAGTGGCGCTGTGGATGGCGTACCCACCCTTGTCGGCATGCCGCGACTTCTGTGGGCCCAACTCCTGTGTGCCGGCGGGCGCCGGGAACAGCCAAATGCCGCCATCGGTCATTACGCCGTCCACATCGAAGAGAATCAGCTTGATCTTCTTTGCGCGCTCTCGTGACATGCAGGGATTGTAAATGGTGCTTTGCACAAAATAGCATTCAGCAATCAGCAATCAGCATTCAGCAGTCAGCCGAACATGATGGAAAATGATTGGGGATCTGGACGTGCGGCTGAGACAGGGTTTGAGAATGCTAAGAAAACGCAAGATCCTTCGACTCAGCGCCCGCGAACCGCAAAAACGCGGTTCGGATGATGACCCGGGCGCTTCGCTCAGGATGACAGTGGAAGCTGATTGCTGAATGCTGAGTGCTATCGTCTTGAATTTGACTGAATGCCCGTGCTGAATGCTGAATGCTGATTAACTAAAACGCCCCCGCAACGAACTCCTCTACCGCCAGCGACAGGACGGAGCGGCAGTTGCCGCACACCAACAGCGTTTCCTCCGAGGTTGAACTGAGCACCGCCATTTGCAGGCTCTCGCAGTTGGCGCAGCCGGTGGTGGGCTCGCCGGAGGATGGCTCCTGGGCGGCAATCTGCGCTTGGTGATCGAAACGGCCGGTCTTCTTCGTATTAAGTTCAAACGTGCTGCGGCAGTCGGCACAGACGTGGTTGAAGCAGCACTTCGGCTCGCAAGAATACACAATCTCCGAGCCTCCACAATGCGGGCAGCGCACGATGTCTTTGAGAGTCTGCGACAAGCCGTTTTCCAGCGATAATTTGAACCCGCGATCGATTTTAGTTGATTCCGGAAGCAGGGACGAAGCGGTGTTCGGCGCTTGCCTTTCGCATTACAATTTGCGCGATCCCTAGCCTGGCCTGTATGCCGATTCGAGCCATTGCCATCGCACTTCTCGCCGCAAGCTGTGCGTGGGCACAAGCAACGACATCATCCGGCGAGATCGCCTCCATAACGCAATCCAAGTCTGCTATCACAAAAGCCAGCACTCCAAAGCAGTCGGAACCTGAGACTAAAGCTGAAGCCCGGGCTCGGGAGAACGAGGCCAGAGCCAAGAAAGCTCTGGCGCTCCGCTTGCTCAAGCGCAGCCACGGTGGAAATCAGGAGCTGTCGCTGGAAGACCGCGTCTCTGTCCTGTCCGAGCAGGTTCGCACGGCGGGACGCCTGAATCCGAAGCTGGCGCGCACCTGGGCAGATGAATTGTTCGCTCTCGCCAATCAACTTCCCAGTCAGATGACAACCGGCGCGCAGGAGAAAGCGGTCAGCGCCCTTGCCGCCTCCGATCCCGATCACGCCCTGTAGCTGTTCCGCAAGATGCAACCCGGGGTTTCCCATGACGATCCGCTAACGCCTGACCAACGCATGCGAGCCGCAGATTCTCTTTTCGGACTTGTCGCAGAAAAGAGAGGAAAGGAAGCCCTGCCTCTCCTCCGGGCAGAGGCACGTAAGCTGGGCGAAGACAACGCCTACCCATACGACGCAATGATGACCGTCGGCCGCGTCATCAATGGCCGAACCAGCAAGCGGGGGCTCGGCCCTAACGATCCCCTGCTTGGCGAGCTTCTCGATGAGGGAACTGCATGCTACCGGCAGAGTCCGGCCTCGCTAGCGCAGGACTACCAATTCGCAGAGATGCTGGAATCAAACGCGGGCTTCGTGGCAGCCGAAAAGGCTAAAGCGGCATTGGAATTAGTCGTAAACCGATTGATCAACGCGATGGATGGGGATCCTCTACGTCGTCTCCTGCCATTCCAACCTGGCAGAACCAAAGCCAGGAGGCCCTGGGTCGCAATCCGAAGAACTGGCGTTTCGATCCCAACCGCTCGCTGGCGATAGCCCAGGGATTGAGCGATCCAAATGCGCAGGCAGCAGTGTATTCACAGGTCGCTAGCTGGGTAACCAACAAAGATCCCGAGAGGGCCGATCAGCTACTGCAAAAATCTGAAAAGTTAATAGCCGATTCCAAGGACCCTCAACTGGAGCTGAGAATCGCTACCTCACGAGCGGAGTGGGCCGCAGCAACCAAGAACACAGGCGTCCTGCGCGAGATGCTTCGTCAGGGGTTTGAACTCGGAGACGCTATGTTACGTGCCGACCAGGATGAGAGTCCCGAACACCCCATGGCCTGGTACCAAATGAGAGACTTGGTCGGCGTAGGGGTACGCAACGAACCAGATCTGACCGCGGCATATTTGGACAACATCAGCGTGCCCGTCGCGCGCGCGCGGCTGTTGATACACGCGGCAAATATATTGGCGAGAGAAATAGAAGCTTCCACCCAGAGAGCCCGCCGACGAGCCCGCGGCGCGAAAACGTCGCAGTCGCGTCGTCGCTCTGAAATCCCCTCGTACGCGTCTTCTGCCGCTTCCGCTGTCACACCCTGCAGATCGAGGGGCATAAGGCTCTCCATCAGCGAGGCCCCGCCGTCGACGGCAAGAGTCTGGCCGGTGATCCACCCTGCCTCGTCCGAGCAAAGGAGCGCCACGGCATTTCCGACATCCTCCGGCGTCCCCAGGCGGCCCATAGGGCTCCAGTCGCCTTCCTGCCAGCGCCGTATTTTGTCCTGCGCCTCTTTGGGCAGGGTGTTCAGGACGCTGTCCTCAATCCAGCCCGGGCTGATCGCATTCACGGTAATTCTTCGCCTCGCCAGTGCGACCGCGAAATAGTGGCACAGCGATTCCATCGCTAAGCCGCTCTTACATCGTGTCAACTGGGCGAAAATCAGAAGGCGAAGATCTGGCGAAAGTCGACGATTCCACGTACAATAACTATCATGCCTCCCCGGCCGGAAATCACACCTGAATATTCTGTGAACCTCGGGCTCGACGCCCTGAACCCCCTGGCTTGGGCGCATCCCGTCGTGCGCGAGTGGTTCATCCGACGCTTCGCCACACCCACCGAACCGCAGGAGCAGGGCTGGCCCGCGATCCTTGCCGGCCGCACCACTCTCATCGCCGCACCCACTGGATCTGGCAAGACGCTGGCTGCTTTTCTGGCCTGCATTGATCGACTGGTGCGCAAAGCCCTCACCGGCGAACTCCAGGACCGCACCGAAGTCCTCTATATTTCTCCGCTCAAAGCCCTGGGCAACGACATTCAGAGAAACCTCGAAGTCCCTCTGGGCGAAATTCAGCAACTCGCTGTCGAACGCGGCTTCCTCATGCCCGAAGTCCGCAGCGCGGTCCGGACCGGCGACACGCTCATGCACGAGCGCCAGAAAATGCTGCGGCGCCCCCCGCACATCCTGGTGACCACGCCCGAGTCGCTCTACATCCTCCTCACCGCCGAGCGCAGCCGCCGCATGCTGCGCGACGTGGAAACCGTGATCGTCGATGAAATTCATGCTGTCGCGGGCGATAAACGTGGCGCGCACTTGCTGCTTTCATTGGAGCGGCTGGAAGCGCTGACCGCCCGCACGCCGGTGCGGATCGGGCTCTCGGCGACGCAGAAACCGATTGAGCAGATCGCGCAATTCCTCACCGGAGCCGAGCGGCCCGCGCCAGCGATCATCGACGTTGGGCATAAGCGCGAACTCGATCTTGCGGTCGAAGTTCCGGACGGCGAACTGGGTGCGGTCGCTACTAACGAGATGTGGGGCGAGTTCTACGACCGCATCGCCGATCTGGTACGGCAGCATCGTTCCACGCTGGTTTTCGTAAACACCCGCCGCGAATCGGAGCGCGTAGCCCATCAGCTCGCCGAACGGCTCGGCGAAGAAGCCGTAGCAGCGCACCACGGCAGCCTCTCTCGCAAGCTCCGTCTGCAGGCGGAGCGCAAGCTGAAAGCAGGAGAAGTCCGCGTCCTGGTGGCAACCGCATCACTCCAGCTGGGGATTGACGTGGGATTCGTTGATCTGGTCTGCCAGATCGGGTCGCCACGCTCGATCGCAGTCGCGCTGCAGCGCGTGGGCCGTGCCGGTCACTGGAGAGGCGCCATTCCCAAGGGACGCATCTTCGCCTCCACCCGCGATGAACTGGTGGAATGTGCCGCCCTGGTCCGGGCCATCAATCAGCAAGATCTGGATCGCATTTTGGTTCCAGAAAGCCCCATGGATATCCTGGCGCAGCAGATTGTGGCCGCCTGTGCCGCCGAAACCGGATCGTTGCCGCCGGAAGCCGGCACGCGCGGAGAAGCCTCCCAGCAGGCAGCTCACCCCGATGAGCGAAGCCCGGATTCTGGCTGGCATGAAGATGAGCTGTTTGCCTTGATCCGCCGCGCCTATTCCTATCGCAACCTGTCGCGCCAGCAGTTCGATGCAGTCTTGGAGATGCTCTCGGAAGGCATCGCCGCCCGCCGCGGACGCTATGGCGCTTACCTTCATCGCGACCGTGTCAACCGCAGGTTGCGCGCTCGTCGGGGCGCACGCATGACCGCCATTACCAGCGGCGGCGCCATCCCTGAAACGGCTCTCTACACCGTTGTCGCCATGGCCGAAGGAACGGTCGTTGGCACCGTGGACGAAGACTTCGCTGTCGAGAGCATGGCGGGCGAAATCATGCTCCTGGGCAACACGTCCTGGCGGATCAGCCGGCTGGAAGCCGCAGCCGGACGAATGCTGGTGGAAGATGCCCACGGCCAGCCACCAAGCATTCCCTTCTGGCGCGGCGAAGCTCCCTCACGAACCGCTGAGCTTTCCACGCATATAAGCAAGTTGCGCGAAGAAATCAGCGCCATGCTGCCGCGCAGCACTACCGTCATCCAATCACAGGCGCAGCCGGAAGTCGCGGCCGCCGTCGCCTGGCTGAAGCGCGAGTGCGGCCTCGATGACGCCGGTGCTGAACAACTCATCCAGCACCTCTGGAATGGGCGGGCAGTATTAGGCGCGGTTCCCACCCAGCAGACCGTTATCGCCGAGCGCTTCTTCGACGAATCCGGGGGCATGCAGCTTGTCATTCACGCCCCCTTCGGCGGGCGCGTGAATCGCGCTTGGGGACTTGCGCTCCGCAAGCGTTTCTGCCGCAGCTTCAATTTCGAGTTGCAAGCTGCCGCTACCGACGATGGTCTCAACATCTCGCTCGCTGAACAGCACAGTTTTCCTCTCGGCGATGTCTTTCATTTCCTGCAAGCCGACACGGTGCAGCCTGTGCTCGAGCAAGCCGTCCTCACCGGCTCTCCTTTCTTTCAGACGCGCTGGCGCTGGGATGCCAACCGCTCTCTCGCCTTGTTGCGCTTTCAGGGCGGCAAGAAGGTTCCTCCTCAGATCCAACGCATGCGCGCCGACGATCTGCTGGCCTCGGTATTTCCTGAAGTCGCTGCTTGCCAGGAGAACGTCGTCGGCGACATCCAAATTCCCGATCACCCGCTCGTCAACGAGGTCATGAAAGATACCCTGCACGAAGCTATGGACCTTGAGGGCCTGAAACAGGTGCTGCGGGGAATCGAAGACGGTTCCATTCGGACGCTGGCCGTGGATACACCAGTACCCTCGCAGTTTTCCCACGAAATCCTCAACTCCAACCCTTATGCCTATCTCGACGACGCGCCGGTGGAAGAACGCCGCGCGCGCGCCGTTCAGATGCGTCAGTTATTGCCGGCTTCTGTGCTCGAGGAAGTCGGAAAGCTTGATGCCTCCGCGATCGCTCAGGTTCGTGAAGAAGCCTGGCCCGACGTCCGTGACGCCGACGAACTCCACGACGCTCTGCTCACCATGATCGCGATTCCGCAGAACACGCTCGTGCCCATCGCGGACGCAAACCCCGATTCGCCGCTTCGGATCGCCCAGGCCTGGAGCAATTACTTCGACCGCCTCCACGCCCATGCCCGTGCTGCAGTTGCGGTGCAGGGGGAAACTCGTTTCTGGGTCGCGGCGGAAACGGCTGCAACCTTCTCGCTGATCTATCCCGATGCAAAGTTCGAAACCAGCCTTCCCCAGATGGACGGCTCAACGCCTGCCACTCGATCCGACGCCCTGCTGGCCATGATCAACGGCTGGATGATGCACTCGGGCCCCGTCTCAGCAGCAGATCTGGCAACCAGGCTGACCCTCGCCCCTGCCGATGTCAATCAGGCGCTCCTCCGCCTGGAGGCAACCGGAACCATCCTTCGCGGCAAATACACCAGCACTGCTTCCGACGTCGAGGAGTGGTGCGAGCGCAGGCTGCTGGCGCGCATTCACCGGCTAACCGTGGGGCGCCTGCGCAAAGAGATCGAGCCGATAACGCCGGCGCAATTCATGCGCTGGCTGCCACGCTGGCAGCACCTGGCTCCGGGATCTCAGGCCAGCGGAGAGCGCGGGCTGCTGGAAGTCCTTCGTCAGCTGCAGGGATTCGAGATTCCAGCGAATGCCTGGGAGCGTCAGGTGCTGGCGCGGCGAGTGCAGGAATACGATCCCAAGGCATTGGATCAACTCTGTCTGACGGGAGCCGTGGGCTGGGGCAGGTTGTCGCCACACCCGGCAACAGTCGAGGGCGCGGAATCGGCAGATGGGACCAGAACGCGGCGCGTGATTCCTACCAGCGTTGCGCCGATCACGTTCTTTCTCCGCGAGGAAGCCGAGTGGATGCCACACCGGCCGCAGCAGGCAGAGGATCACCGCGAATTGAGCCACGGGGCTCGCCAGGTGCTCGATTTCCTGCGCCAACGCGGCGCCTCGTTTTTTGCGGATATTGTACGCGGCACCGGAAAGCTGAAGTCGGAAGTTGAAACCGCGCTATGGGAACTGGTGGCCGCCGGGCTGGTGACGGCTGATGGGTTCGATAATCTGCGTTCCCTGATCGATCCCAAGCGTCGCTCCGGGCAGGGCAGCGGACGCTCCGCGCGGCCACGGCATTCTACCGGCCGCTGGTCGGTGCTGCATCCGGTGGATTTGGGCGACCGCACGCGGGCCATCGAAGCCACCTGCTGGATGCTGCTGCGGCGCTACGGAGTGGTCTTCCGCGAACTGCTGACCCGGGAAACTATGATGCCCAAGTGGCGCGAACTGGTGATGGCCTTCCGGCGTTTGGAGGATCGTGGCGAGATTCGCGGTGGGCGATTCGTATCAGGCTTTCTGGGCGAGCAGTTTGCCCTGCCAGTCTCGGTGGAATCATTGCGCGCGATTCGA